>JAAYST010000057.1 GCA_012518265.1 Candidatus Methanofrustulum fimipullorum
AAACGACATCGATGGAAACGATATCGATGGAAACGATATCGATGGAAACAATATCGGTGATACCGATATTGATGAAATGAGAAATATAGATTCGGAGAAAAATAGTAAAAAAATAGGCGATATGTCTGTAATCGACGAGTCGGAAATAGAAGATAATTCCATAATTTTTATTGATTTGTTCAAAAGCAATCAATATATAGAAACAGTTATATTTCAAAAGAACGATTACGGCTACGAAATTGTCGCAAAATGCGATGTGCCGTTATGCGATTAAATTAATTTAATAAAATTAAAATGAAATATAAAAATAAAAATAGGATGAAACGGGTTTCAATAATGACAGAAAGCGATACCGGGAAAGTGAGAAAAGGTGTTGAGACCGATTACAAAGAACACTTAGTGGAACACTTGCGCGAGCTTCGAAATCGTATCATTTACGTAATGATTGTGCTTTTTGTTGCGACTTTTTTAATATATCCGTTTTCCGGCGACATTTTGAATTTTTTATGGGACAAACTGCTGCCCGAAAATGTAACGATGTCGATTTACGCTCCGACCGACTTTATAATGACGAAAATCAAACTTTCAATTGCATGCGCCGTCGGAATTGCGTTTCCTTTTTTAATGTATCAGCTGTTCAGATTTATGTCAAGAGGACTTTATAAAAATGAAAAAAGATTTTTCTTAAAAGTAGTTCCTGTTTCATACATATTGTTTATACTCGGAGCGTCAATTGCATATTTTATAATATTGCCCATTTTTATGGATTATATAATATATTATTCCGATATGACGGCCGCACCACAAGTTTCTTTAACTGAAACTATAAATTCGGTAATAGTTTTAGTTTTGGGATTGGGTTTTGTATTTCAAATTCCTCTTTTAACCGTTATCGCCGTAGAAATGGGAATTATTGAAGTTGAAACTGTTAAAAAATACAGAATTGCGGTTTATCTTTTTATTTTCAGTTTGGCGTTTTTATTAACACCCGATCCGACATTTTTGGCACAAGCGATCGTAGGAATATCTCTCATTATACTTTTTGAAATGGGACTGCTTCTTGTAAGACTGTTTTAAAAACAACGTATGCCGGATATATTAACGGACACACAATATTATAAACAGTTTATTCTATATTGTATAAAAATAATATTATGTATAAGGCATAACGTTAAGCTATGCTCTAATAAAAGGGAAAAAGGTGATTTGTTTGAAAGTAATTGGTTTTGTATCAAGTCCGCGTAAAGACGGAAACACGAGTAAGTTAGTAAAAAGTGCACTTGACGGAGCAAAAAAAGCGGGTGCCGAAACAAAATTATTCCAATTGTCGGAAATGGATATCGGGGACTGTAAAGCATGTATGTTTTGCAAAGCAAACGACGGATGTGCTCAAAAAGACGATTTTCAAGAAATTTACAAAGAAATATGCGATGCCGACGGAATAGTTTTCGGAAGCCCGATATACTTCTTTGACATAAATGCAAAAGCACGATTGGTTGAAGACCGTTTATTTGCATTTACCAATGCCGAAATGAAGTCAAAATTGCCGAAAGGAAAAAAAGCGATATTAATTACGTCGCAAACCACACCGGATAAAAATGCATTTATGAACAATTTAAAAGTTCATGAAACTTCAATGAACATGCTCGGAATTGAACCTGTCGGAATTCTTACAACTTTTAGTGAAATGAAAGACGATTCCCCGGAAATCGAAGAAGCAAAGAAATTGGGAGAAAAAATTGCAGAATAAAATAAAAATTAAAAATATATAAAATGGAAAAATAAAACGAACACGGGTTTTCATTGTTTAAAATGAAAAAAACGAATCGGAAATTTTTTGAATTGTGCTGCATCAGAAACAAAAAATGGGCGCTGCGTTGTATCATCTAAAATTGAAAAAAAAACGCAGCAACCTTTTAATTCTTAGTGTCAATGGTACGACCTGGCAGCTTTTGAATTCTTAGTGTCAATGATACGACCTGGCAGCTTTTGAATTCTTAGTGTCAATGATACGACCTGGCAGCTTTTAAATTCTTAAAGTCAATGGTACGACCTGGCAGCCTTTAAATTCTTAGTGTCAATGATACGACCTGGCAGCATTTGAATTCTTAAAGTCAATGGTACAACCCGGCAGCATTTGAATTCTTAGAGTCAATAATACGATGTAGCAGCATTTAAATTCTTAAAGTTAAAGATACGCCGTAGTAACGGCGTATCATTGAAATTAAAAAATAAACGAGCCCTAAGAAAATCTTGAAATGCACCGCCCGGAAACAAAAAAACGGATGCCGGGTGTATTAATTGTGAAATAATAAAAAAGTGAAAACATAAAAATATAAAAAAGTAAAAAAGTGAAAAAATATTAAAAAAGGATATAAAAACAAGGAACTTAAGTTTTTTCAAAACTTCGGTTCCTTTTTTTATTTTTTACTTTACTTTTTATTTTTTACTTTACTTTTCATTAATCAAACGTTGTTTTTAATATCCTTACTTTTCCGGACCTTACCAACTCGTCTGACGGAACGGGGCGCCCGTTGTGAAAGACTAAAACCGTTTCTTCGTTTTGACCGATCTTATTTAAAATATCAAAATATGTAATATTTTTATTTATTTGAATTTCCGGATACGAAATATTTCCGTCTGATTCAAAAATAATTTCTACACATTCGGTATTATCTTTATATTCGGTATTATCTTTATTATTTTTATTATCTTTAGTATTTGACATTGTGAAATTTTGAAATTTTGACATTGTTGAAATTAAATACAAATATTTACATTCAAGTTCGATTTAACTTACAAAAGACCCATATTATCGAGTTGGTCACGAATTACGTCAACACCTTTTTCACAGTCTTCCGGAGTTTTTCCGCCTGTTACTACAAGTTTTCCGGAACTGAAAATTAAAATAACAACTTTCGGTTCATCGACTCTATACACAAGGCCCGGAAAAATTTCAGGTTCATATTCGATATTCTCAAGACCGAGACCTACCGCAATGGCATTTAAATTTAAAACGGTTGAGAGATCGGCTGACGCAACTATGTTTTGAATTACAATATCGGGATCGTCGTAGCACGTAACATCTATTGAGCGAAGTTTATCTGCCAAATTGTATATAACCGTATGAACGTCGTCTACTATTTTAGAACCTGTACAAACGACTTTTCCTGAAGTAAAAATCAAAAATGCCGCCTTGGGATCTTTTACACGATAAACAAGGCCGGGGAATTTCTTTTTATTGTATTCGGCAGTATCGATTCTTTCAACAATGGTGTTTAAATCAAATTCGTCTGCAAGCTTTGTTGAAGCAACAATGTTTTCAATTTTTAAATTGTACGCACTTTTCATAATATGAATCTCCGAATATTTAAAAAATATAAATGTACTTAAGAAATTAAGAAATTAAAAAATTAAGAAATAAAAATTTAAATAATTAATGTATATATACTATTTAAATCACATATATAAACCCTATGAAATTTAATAAACAAATAAACGTTTTTATGCGGATTTATTGCATAATGTTTTTATCCTTATTCGGCTTTCAATGAACCAAATATTAACAGATGGTGATATTATCGAGTTTTCTCCGGAAATTGAAGGGATTTTTTCTATAATAAAAGGCATGAAGAAAAAGCTGATTATAATAGCTCTTGTATTCTTGTTTGCCTCAGTTATTTTTTATCCTGCGGTAGATATAATAATCGAAGATATAATTGACAGAAATCTGCCTGCAGAAGAAGACCACATACGAGTTGTTCTCGTAGATTATTATATGTTTTTTGAAGAAGAGCATACGATTACCGAAGGCGATTTAAAAATAATCGAAGATAAATCACAATTGCGGCGCGCACTTTTAATGTATGACAAAGTCTATAAGGAAGATGTATTTGACATACCCGAAGATGGCGAAAAAGAAGGAATAGTCGACAAATTCGTAAATTCGTATAAAGAATTGGTAAATTCGCTTTTGAATTTCGATTTAAGTCAGGACAAAGGATCCGATTTGTCGTTGGAAAACGACGATAATAAAATCAAAGCAGTTTTTGTAAAATATTACAATTTTTTAGATATAACGGGTTCAAAACCCCAAAATTTGACTTATCCGCATGAAGAGACAAAAAATGCAACTGTTGTCTACAAAAATATGCAAGATATTTCCGCATTTTATGGTGGAGACGAAAAAATTACGGCTACGGTAGTTTATACAAAACCGCTTGAAGTTCCTTTGCTCAAATTGAAAATATCTGTAATTGCAGGAATTATATTGACTTTGCCGCTAATCGGATATTTTATAGGAAAAGAAATTTACAATAGATTCAAAGAAAAAATTAAACTTCCGTTTTCAACCTTTTGGCTCATTATAATATCGGTCGTAATACTCATAAGTTTCGTAATTGGTGCGCTTTATGCATATTTCTTTATGGGACCCCTGTTTGTTCAATTCCTATACTCAAGTGCGTCTGCTGCAGGTGCACAAGCGACTTATTCTATTTATGAATTCGTATCTTTTATTGCACTTCTTACATTGATATTCGGACTCGTATTCGAAATGCCTGTTGTAAATTTGATATTGAACAGAGCGGGAATTTTAAAGAAAGAATGGCTCATTACATATAGAAAACACGTCTATGTAGGAATATTTATAATTGCAGCAATAATTACACCGCCCGATGTAATAAGTCAAATAATTGTTGCAATACCGATGATTATATTTTATGAAATAAGTATAGTTTTAGTTAAGATATTCGGAAAAAATATATGATAAAAGAAACAAACCGATGATATAAATGAAAGACATTGTACCTGAAAGTGATTTTGCCGTTGTTTTTGATTGTGCCGGAACTCTTGTAGAAATGTTTCGTGCAACAAGAAACGTAAAAAACAAAGAATTTATAAGTGTTTCAGACAATTTCGAATTGTCAAAAGGTTTGAAGCACGGCGGAATTGTAATATTTGATGTGGAAAGAAAAATAATTAAAGAACAAGATCCGAAAAATTGCGCATATAATTTTATAAAAAGCGGAAAATCGAATTTATACGTACCTTATTCAAATAAACCGATGAATGAAAACGATGCGCTTGAATTGTTGAAAAGAACAGAAATAAAGATGGAGGAATTTCACGAAGTAATTAAAAATGTTGAAAAGAAATACCCGTCAAGCATTTACGAAGTAACCGGATTTTTGGCAGATATTGAAAATTCAGACATTCCGTTTATAATGAGTTCAGGCGGAGAATTATTTGAAAGTACGGAAGAAACCGTAAAATATATACAAAATTTAGGTTGTGACACATTTATCTCATCCGGAGACGATTATTTCAATTTGTACAGAGTAGCCGACAAAATCTCTATTGAAAAAACAAATGTTTTTGGACATATGAACCCGAAAGACAAAAAGAAATTGATTCGATTTCTTCAAAAGAAATATGAATGCGTATTTATGATAGGAGACGGATTAAACGATTTACAAGCACTTAAAAAATCGGATGTAGGAATACTTGTTTCAAAAAAAGACTACTATACCCCGAAAAAATTGAAAAAAAATGCTGATTTTATAGTAGAAGATATAGCGGAAACCGGATCACTTATAAAAGAAATAATAGAAAATATTTAATTTTTATAAAAAAGAAATTATAGAAAATATTTGACATTTTATAAAAAAGAAACTATAGAAATATTTAATTTTTTATAAATAACATATAATATCCGGTATACAATTTTTAATATTCCGGCTTAGCATATCCTTCAAAAATATATTTTGTTGAGATTTGTAAAGATTTATCGATTGAAACGTTTTCAGTTTCCGTTCTGTAAAAAACATCTTCTCGGTTTACACCGACTTTATCCATGTATTCGTAAATGAGTCTTTCGCCTTCCGATTTCGCATATTCGGTTGCTTCCTCCATATCGCTGAACATTTTTCTTTTTTCAGGCGTGTATACAAATACGGCGTTAGTCCTAATTCCGTACCTCGAGTTTGTATACGAAAGCCTTATTGTTATTTCAACTCTTTTTGCAATTTTTCCGGAAAGAGCACCGACCGCATTTCCGACATCTGAAAATTTAGGAACGGAAATATCAGCGTCAATTAACTTTCTAATTTCGTCGGCGTAAGCTGAAACGGGAGCGCCGATTAAAACTACCGGAATATCTGATTTAAATTTTATATGTTTATTATCCGGTTCAAAATACGGTGCAACCATCGATCTGTCTTCCACTTGACTTAAAAAATAAACTATTTCTTTTGCAATGTTTGTTGCAAACATTTTTTTCATCAGCAGGCAAAATTCTATTTTTTCCATTTGTAAAAACTCGGACAAAAGTTCGGCTGCCAAATTGGATATTTCCGAATCCCATTTATTAAAATCTCCTAAAACATGTAAAACATCAGTCGGCGTAAAACC
>JAAYST010000058.1 GCA_012518265.1 Candidatus Methanofrustulum fimipullorum
CTAACAAAATTAGAATCTTCATCCAACACAACAGTCAATTGAGCCTTTTGCTGTAAAATTGCTGGTGGCAATAAGCCTTCTACACTTCCGGGATTTTTAAAATTGAAATCAGATAAGTACTCATAAGTATCATATAATGTTTGAATCCAACTCAATTTAAGTCACCTCACACAAAACTGAAATTTTTATCCGGAATAAAATCTTTTTTCTCCATTCCATAAATTTTCCTCTTGTATTGAGTATCTTTAGGTAAAGGGAAATTTATTATTCCATTTACCATTTTTGCATTCCAAAAAGTTGCTGTAAAGTTGTTGTAACTTTCATCGTCATAAGCTTCATCAGGGTATATGAAGCTATGAAATTGCATTCCGTATGTTACTTCATCAGATGTATTTTCAGAATCATAATAGCTTTCATTTTCTCCAAATTCACACGGCTCTATATATCCTTGACATTCTCTTGTTCCTAAAAAAATATCTCTGCGACCGCCGCTTTCAATTGCTCTTTTAGCCATAAAAAAGTGTTTGTTTTCATTTCTGTCCTTAATTAAATCAGGCCTGTTTTCATTCCAGTCAAATTTAACTTCAACTTCATATGCCACATCTTTTAAATATGTATAATACGAGAGTTCATTTCCGGTCGCATCATTGTACTTGATTGGTCTAATTCCACTACTTTCCATTCTAATTTTGTTCAAAACTCTGACTCTTAGAACTCGCCAAACAATTGTAGGTTTCCAATAAATAGATTCAGTTATTCCTTTAATTGCCTGATAAGTCGGTATATGGTATGAAAATTTTTCTCCGCCGACCCTTGTAATAGGATCGGAGAATAAAGCTCTTCTACCGTGAACTAAATATGTCAGTTTATTTTCCATTTTCATAAATACCACCTTTATTATATATTGTTAATAACAACAAAATTCTTGTTCTTTTTTTTCGTCTCCTGTAAATACGCCAATATCTCCATAATAATCGCTTCTTAATACGGGTATTTCTTTATCAAATAAAGTAATATTATAAATTGCACCTTTATCTTTTAAGTTTTCAAATACATGTCCATATATTTGGACAATATATAAACTTGATCTGTCAAGTAGTCTTTTCTTATCATAAAAGTTGGTCGAATCTGAATTTAAATTAATTATTATATCTTGTCCGTCCCCCCAGTCAACAAGTAATTCTATTTGATTGTTTTCTATAGGCCTATAATTTCTTCCTGCTGTTAAAAATGCTTGGTTTATATGTGTTTGAAGTATTTTTACATCGTTTTTAGATTTGTAATTCATAACACCTTTTTGGTTACAACTAAGTAAATCAAACAATTCATATTCATTACCTTTATTTTTATCATCAAAAGGATACTTTGTTTTTTTAACAGAGTCTTCTAAAAAGTATTTAAAATACTCATTCAATGACTTTTCGCTTGAAATACTATTGTCATATTTTTCCGGCTTCTTATTAAAGTCGTTTAATATAGCTTCTGTTTTTTCCCTTGCTACCTTTACATCTTCAAGTCTTGAAATATTTTCAAATTCTTTATCCAAATTCACGACCCAAACTTCACCGACATCTGTTTCACCGTTTCTATTACAACGACCTGCTGCCTGAATTATAGTATCAAGTCCGGTCAATGATCTTATAACACCGCTAAAAGATATGTCGACCCCTGCTTCAATAAGTGCGGTACTTATTAGTAAAACACGTTTACCTTGTTCCATTAATTTTTTCGTTTCCTCCAAAACTTTATCTCTGTGAGCAGGAACCATATTATTACTTAATCCTCTGAGTTCGAAATCAGGATTTTCTTTTATAATCGTATTATATAATTTTGATACTGCAGCACGTGTATTCAAAATAACAAGTAATGTATTTTCATCTTCCATTCTGTTTAATACAAGTTCTTTAAATTCATCAAGAGTGTATCCGCCGGTATCGTTTCTCATGTCTATGATTTTTGTCCTTTTAAATCCTTCCTCATTACTGTAATTCCCGACAAGATCCGGTTTTTCGGTATATCTTATATTCGGAATTTTTGAATCGGAATAATCCTTCTTTATTGCTTTTTCATAAGGAGGCTGAGTTGCAGTACAAAGAACTACTGTCGAGTTAAAAAATTCAGACAGAGCATTAATTGCTAAATTAAATAGAGATATGCTTTTAATAGGTATAGATTGAAATTCATCGATTATAATTATACTGTTGTAAAGTTTATGAGTCCTTCTTATTGAAGCTTTTTTAGATGAAAATAAAGTTAAAAGAAGTTGTACGGTAGTCGTCAAAATTACAGGTGAATTCCAACTATTTATCAAAAAGTCTACAATACTATTTTTATCTTTTTCATCAAAATCATCGGATTTTATAGCATCACCGTGGTGCTCAAGTATGAATCTGTCGTCCAAAGAACCGTTTGATCCTAATAAATATTTCTTATACTCTTTTGCGTTTTGTTCTAATATACTTTTATATGGTGCTGCGTAGATAATCCGATCCATTTTATGAATCTTTGCATGTTTAAGAGCAAACCTCATAACAGCTATTGTTTTACCGCCGCCTGTAGGCACATTAAGCTTATATACACCTTTGCCGCGCACCGACGATTTTTCACATTCTTTTGAAATTTTGGATCTCAGCTTATTAATTTCAGTATCTTGGTCGAATTTTTTAATTCCTTCTTCAATATTATTTATCATAAATTCCCAACGGAATTCATTTAATTTTTCATTCCATTTTTCTTCATCATCTTCAATAAATGAAGCAGCATCACTCCAATCACTATCGATTATATTTGATAACAACATACGTACTAAAAAACCGAGATAATAACATGCCCCTTTACTCAAGTCACCGTCACTTTTAAAAATATTCAAAAAAGAGGATATTTCATCTACAGAATTAGAATAAATTATTTCCAATTGATTTATATCCAATTGATCAATTTTATTTAATTGGTTTAAATAATTTATACGGCAATTTTCATATATATCACCATATTTACCGGAGAAATTGAGTTCTTTAGATTCTATATTTTGTACACCGTCAACACTCATGGCATCAAACATTCCGTGATGAGATGCAATTACATACTTTAAGATATCAGATGTGATTTTGCTATAAGTTTTATTTTGCTCATTATTTTTAATATAATTATTATGTAACTCAACAACAAAGTACGCACCGTGTGGAGAATGGGGGACGGTTTTTTCAGATTCGTTTAAAATATATTCTTGCCATTCTACCGAAAATTTTCCAAAATCATGGAGTAAAGCACAAAGCTTTTGTATATTTTCAAAGCCGCTTGGAGCCCATAAGCTGCTCCTTGATAAAACCCCGCTAATATGATCAGTTAAAAGTTGCTTTTTTGATTTATCTGAACTTTCACGAGCATAGAACACATAATCATTCATACAAATAATCCAAATATTATTTCATAAATTGTAAAAAAAATTATTAAATATAAAACATCAAGTTCATAAAACATTTATTGATTTATTAACTTTACTACATTTAACATTAAATAAATATAGTATTACAATTTATAAATATTCGTTCAAGAATTTATAGATGTGCCATATGCATTTCACAAAAAATGTGTGTATATCACAAAAAAAGTATGCATTATTTAAAAAATAAGAACTAAAAATTCAAAATATAAAAGTATCTTTTTCCGGGTCATAGCTTGTTATTTTTCCCATAGACTCAACTCTAATTTGCCAATTTGAACCCAAATGATAAAAACGCAAACTGTCTTTCTCCATATCAATAATTACTTTTAACTTTTGTTTCAAATCAACGAGTTCCGCAGGTGTTGTAATACATTCAAAAACAGAATTTTGTACCCTTTGGCCATAATCTTCACAAACTCTTGCAACACGCCTTAGCCGGCTTTTGCCTTCTTTAGTTTCGGTATTAACATCATAAGTTACAAGGACCATCAATAACACATAACCTCTTTTATATTTATAAAAAAGATAAATATATGTATAAAAAGACAAATCGTCAAAATAAATTAACAGATTATATGACGTATTTAAATATAAAATCTGTTAAAAATAGGGTTTAAAAAAATACAAAATACCCTAAAATCCACTAAAAAAAAAGAAAAATAGTGCAGGAGCAGGGATTCGAACCCGGGAATGCCTACGCAAACAGATCTTGAGTCTGCCACCGTTGACCGCTTGGTTACTCCTGCATATGAAAAAAGTCTTATGCGATAAAGGTTAGAAACGAATTCATTGTATATAAATTTTATTCCGGATTTTTAAGTTTTTATGTATTTTTTAGTTTATTATTTTGTTTTTATTTTGTTTTTATTTTGTTTTTATTTTATTTTTATTTTATTTTTATTTTATTTTTATTTTATTTTTATTTTATTTTTATTTTATTTTGTTTTTTGAGATGTAATCTTTTATAAATTTTTCCCTCATTTCCAATTGTTTGTTTTGGTTTTTCTTTATTTGTTTATACTTTTGGAGTGCAAAAAGGAAGTCATATTTGGAAAATTGAGGCCAAAGTTTTCCTGTTGAATGAAAAACGGCTTCGTTTCCGAAAGCATGCCAAGGAAGGAAATTTGACATCCTGCGCTCTCCTCCGGTTCTGATTATCAAATCGATGTCGGGAACATTTGGAGTGATTCCTTTAAATATGTTTTTGTCAAGCATTTTTTCAATTAAATCATAGTTTGAAATGTCAATCGGTTCTTTTTTTGTTCTTTCTTTTTCAATTAATTCCTGTTCAGATTTGTTAAAAGCATATGAAATGTCTTCTCGTCCGCCATATGCAAAAGCGATGTTCAAAAACATATTTGAATTGTTTTTGGTTTTTTCTTCAACTTCCAAAATTTTGTTAGAAAGTTCTTCGGGGATTAAAGACAAGTCACCTACTACACGAATGCGAATTCCTTTATTTTTAAGAAAAGTATTGTCTTCGGCGGAATAAGAATCCAAAATGTTGTTTAAAAGATTAAAAATGTACTTTTTTTCCGTTTCGTCTCTTGAAAAATTGTCGAAAGAAAAAGTATAAAGCGTCAAATTTTTTATGTTAAAATTATAAGCCCATTTTAAAGTCTTTGCAGCAGAACTGCTACCGCGCCTGTGACCTAAAAAAACATCTATTTCATTTTTATGAGCATATCTGCGATTTCCGTCCATTATCACTCCTATGTGATTTGGTATAAAACGGGCGGAAGGCATAAAATAAAATCTCCTATGTCTAATTAAAGAATGAGAATCGAGATACATAAGAACCAACGAAACATAAAAATAATTTTTATTAAAATTATATAATAAATAAAACAAATATAAATGAAACTAATATAAATAAATAAATCTGAATATTAAATAATTAAATAAACGCATCCATAATATTTAACAATATATATAATTGATAATATTATATAAATCTATTTTATGGGTTTTTATCGTCAAGCCTGTCAATCGGCTTGAAAAACGGATTGTAAATAGGCATAACGTCTACAATAAACCCCGAGTCATGAGGATATTGCTCTTGAAGGCAAATCACGATATTGTCGATAAATAATGAAATAATCGAATCTGTTTTTGACAATGAGTCGTTTGATGATGATTTGTTTGATAATGATTTGTTTGATAATGATTTGTTTGATTTGCATGATATTGATTTACATGATATTGATTTATGTTTTGAAATTAAATCGAAAAGCATTTCTCCTGAATCAATTCCGGAATCAATTGCCGTATAATCGTGGGGGGTTATACCCGGAATCGTTTCCGAAAATAAATTTAGTGTTTCAAATCCGGAATCAAAAAGATCCGTATTTTTTACATATTCGATAAATTTATCAAAAAATTCATTTTTTACAAAAATTCTTGAGTATATTATCGTTCCTTCTTCCGTTATACTGTCAAAGCTTCTTCTGTTTATATATGCTTTTCTTATAAGTCTCATTCGCAATTGAACGGAATCTTTAAATCTTGAAGAGCAAAAATGAATCAAAGCTGATTCATCTGTTTTTTCAAAAATGTTTTTGGCAATTTCAAGAGAGCCCGAAACTGCGTTTGAATCGTTAGATTTAAGAGTATACCCATTTAAAAGCAACTGTTCTGCATTTGTGTCTGAAAATTCAAGTTCGTTTAAATTTAAAAAACAACCGATCTCTTTTGCAAAATCGGAAACGAATTCTGAGCCTGAAATGGAAGGAATTTCAATTCCCGCACAAAGCCCTACATCCTATGCAAAACGTATCGAGTCTCCGTATTCTGTTAAACCGATATTTTCCCACAATTCACGAGGCGGATGAAATCTGATTTCGTCAAGACCGGATTTTTTAAGCTTTTCAAGCAAATCTTTTCCGGGAGCGGTTGACGTGTATAAATGGATATGATGTATTGATCCGAAATGCGATTTTAACAAATTAATGTACCGAATAACTTTTTCAGGAAACAAAAGAGGCTCGCCGCCTGTAATTCCGGTTCCTTCCGCATCCATTGAAATTGCTTCTTCCAATAAGTCGTTGTCTGAAAAAACTTGACGCTCATTTGCAAATATAACATCATTTCCTCTTCGCTCTTCTGAAACTGGACAGTAAAAACACGACTTTTCACAAATGCCTGTTATAAAAAGAACGAGTTTTGAACCTCTTTGACATAAAACACAACCGGTCGGTAAATAAGTGTGAAATGAATCCGATTCGGCCGAATCGGCCGAATCTTCAAAATTGGTTGAATCTTCAAAATTGGTCGAATCTTCAAAATTGGTCGAATCTTCAAAATTGGTCGAATCTTCAAAATTGGTCGAATCTTCAAAATTGGACGAATCGGCGGAATCCGCCGTATCGTCTGTCAATTTCAAGTTTTCGTACATGGAAGGGCACATAAAATCACAAATTTTATAAACACAATTTTAATAAAAATCAAAAAATCAAAGTCAAAAAGTTAAAAATCAAATGATTCTTACCGTTTCCAAATTTACGAGAGATTTTGATTCTATTCTGAGTTTTCTAAGGATTGAATCTGCAAGTTCTTTACACGATTTCTCATCGCCGTGAATCGTAAACACTTTTTCCGGTTTGGGTTGCATTCTTCTAATGTAATCCATCAGTTGTCTGTTATCTGAGTGACCTGAAAAACCGTCTACAGTTTCAACTTGCATATTTACTTTGACCGTTTCGTCTCCCATAGGAATTTCTTTCCAGCCTTTTTGAATTCTGCGTCCGACTGTTCCTTCCGCCTGGTAACCTACAAAAATAATTGTATTTAATTCATCTGACGCCATTTTTGAAAAGTAAGTCATAATAGGACCTCCGTTCATCATACCGGATGTGGCAATAATTATGCACGGTTCTTTTTCTTCAATAATTTTGTCACGTATTTCTTTTGAGTCAACCGGTCTAAAAGATTCGGATAAAAACGGATTTCGACCTTTTTGGAAAATTTGTTTTTTAAGTTCCGCATTTAAATATTCCGGGTGAGCCGCATGAATTGCAGTTGCCTCCCAAATCATACCGTCCAAGTATACGGGAACGTTTGGAATAATTCCTTTTCTTATAGATTCCTCCAAAACGATCATTACTTCCTGACTTCGCCCTACAGCAAATGCAGGAATTAAAACTGTACCTTTGCGATCAAGTGTTGTTTTGATAATATTTTGAAGATTTTTTTCCGCAACTCTAAGAGACGGCTGAGTTCCGGCATTACTTCCGTAAGTTGCTTCCGTTACTACTGTTTCAACTCTTGGGAATTTATTTACGGCCGGGTCGAACAATCTTGTTTTTTCATACTTGTAATCTCCTGTAAAAACAATATTGTGAAGCCCGTCTCCTATATGGAAATGAGAAACGGCGGAGCCTATAATATGTCCTGCGTTGTGGAATGTAAGTTTCATATCCGGAGCGATATCTGTCACTTCTTCGTAATCAAGAGGAATCATGTGAAGCAGTTGTTGCTCGATTGCTTCCCGGTCATAAGGCGGACGCTTGCCTTCTTTTTGAGAAACGTCCAAGTAATCCAACTGTAAAAGAATCGTCATATCCCTTGTGGGCGGCGTACAATAAACCGGACCTCTATAACCGTATTTAAACAACAAAGGTACAAGACCCTGATGATCCATGTGAGCGTGTGTTAAAACGATTGCATCCAATTCATTAAAATCGTTTATTTCCGGGACATATAAATACGGACTCATATTTTCATCGGAGCCGACATTTACGCCGCAATCTATCATTATTTTAGATTCCGGTGTTGAAAGAAGATAACAACTTCTTCCAACTTCCATTGCTCCTCCCAAAGAAGTTACACGAACCCATTGATCCGGATGATGCGCCTGTCTGTGTATTTTACGGCCTATATTTGCCATCAAATCTCTTCTTTCATTTAAATGGAAACGCATAAAATCTCTGACATCTTTTACCGTTTTTGATTTTATCGGAGGTGCACGAACGACTTTCGGCATCCAGCCGATTTCTTTCGTAATATCTCGTAAAGTGTCCCCGTGTTTTCCGATAACAAGACCCGGCTTTTCCGCTTCAATTATAACTTCTCCCGAGTCCGGATCAAAGAAGTGATTTTCAATTCCTGCATCTTCCGGAACGATTTTATCAATTAACCTGATTGAAGTTTCCGGATCCAAAAGAACTTTAGGATCGGGCCGAACAGCAATTCTCATGCGAAGTACTTTTGCCAAATTCCTAATAATTTTTCCGTCATCGGCAAATTTCCTCGGTTCTTCCGTATAAATTACGAGCTGAGGACCTTCAAAACCAACTCCGGTTACCGAAACCTCCGGCGGTAAATTATCTTCTATTTTAGACTGTAAATCTAATAAAACGTCTTCTGCTGACATTTATAAAACCTGTAAATTATTAAAATAATAGTGATAGTTAGTGATAGTAATAGTGTCAGTAATAGTTACTGATAGTGATAGTAATAATAATAATAATAATAATAATAATAAATAACAAAATTAAGAATGATATAATTAATAATGATATAATAAAAACAAAGAAATACAAAATAAGTAAACAAATAAATAAACAAATAAGTAAAATAATACAAATAATATAAAATAATATAAATATTATAAAATAGAACCTAATACAAAATAAATATATAAAATAAGCTTTAGATTTGGATTTTTAGATATATAATAAATAAAATATATGAACAAATTATAAACTATGAAATATTGTAACTAAAAAATTATAATTGAAAGATTATAACTAAAATTATAATAAAAAATTATAATTAAAAAATTATAATAAAATTATAATTGAAAGATCATAACTAAAATTATAATAAAAAATTATAATTGAAAGATTATAATTAAAAATTATAATTAGGAATTATAATCAAAATTACAATTAAAATTTAAACTGTAAAACTGTAATATTATTAAAAGATTGTAAATACTATTGGATTTTAGGGATTAATACTTCTAATTAATATAAAATCCTAATAATAAAAATAATAACAAATTCTAAAAATAATAATTAAATAAGAATACTGATTTTAAATATTTTCATATACTTTTTTTCAATAGTTTTTCTTTTATTTTTTGAATTTATTTTTTCTTAGTTTTTATCTTTTATCTAATTATTTTTTTATATTATTGTTTTTTTTCTAATTGTTTTTTATCTAATTGTTTTAAACTGAAATTTATCTGAATTTTTTTCTAATTGAATCGACTTCACTTTTTTCAAGGCGGTAAAAATCGTTTCCGGAAATTTTTACCACGTCTATTGAATCACCGGATGCCGAATCTCTTTTCATTGCGTTGTGAAGAGCTCGAATTGCAAGTTCTGCACCTTCATCAATATTCATATCTTCTTGGAAATGGTCTTCCAAAACACCGTAAGCAATCGTGGAACCGGAACCGGTTGACGCCGCTTTAGTTTCATGAATTATGCCGCCCAATGCGTCAAGAGAATAAAGGCCCGCTCCGTGTTTATCAACACCGCCAAGTAAAAGTTGAACTGAATACGGATAATAGCGGTTCGAATTTAAAATATTTGAAAGAAGCGTTGCTATTCCTTTTATTGTAATCGGATCTTTTCGTCTCATTTCATAAAGCTTTGATTCAACGGTAATTGTGCGAACAATTTGTTGTGCATCACCAACACCGCCTGCTATCGTAAGACCTACGGAATCTCCTACCTGATAAACTTTTTTAGCTTCTCTGCTTGCAATAAAATTGCCCATCGTAGCACGTTTTTCACTTGCAAGAACGATTCCGTCAACACAGTTTATGCCAATCGTTGTTGTCCCTTTAAGAATTTCATGTGACATAATATATAACCCTCATCTTTTTTATTGATAATTAAATTTGTAAATTTTAAATTTGTAAATTTTAAATTTGTAAATTTTAAAAATGGTTAAACTATAAAAATAAAATATATGAAAATATATTAAAAATTATATAATATATATATATTTATTAAAATGTGTATTTATTAAAATAGTTAAAGTCTGTTCTACACGGTTGTATATTAAATAATACAAAGTACAAACGATTTCAAATTAGAGAGAAATGTATAAAGTAAAGACTCAGTATAAAACAACCAAGTATAAAATAAATACCGAGTATAAAACAATATCGATTATAAATCAGTATATCAGTATAAAACTATATAACCTTGAATCTATAAAATTTGAATCTATAAAATTATATAATTTTGAATCTAATAAAAAACTAAATAAAACAAAAACTGTAAATTTTTCAGTAGTTTTAAATTATTGTGAGATTATCCTTAAAAAGAGTAAACAAGTATATAAATTATGCGGTTTGTAATCTCTTTTATTATATTTAAAATATTAAATTACATAAATCGGATGATTTTAAAAAATATGAAAACATAATGTTTTTATAGAGGTATGTAATAATTCTCAAAGCTTTTAACCAAATTTATAAATTCGGTTTAAGATTCCTAAAAACATAAACAAAGGTGAATTCATTATGGATGGAAAAATTATCGAGATTGCTCGCAGAATTAAAGAAATGCGTGAGCTTTCGGATATAACTCAAGAAGAGATTGCTGAAAAATTGGATATATCGCTTGACAGATATATTCGTATTGAAAGCGGAGAAGATGAAATTTCAGCCAGCAACTTAATTGAGATTGCAGATATTTTAGGAGTCGATTTAACCCTTTTGTTGACAGGCGAAGAGCCGAGAATGAATATATTTACGGTGACCAGATCAGGAAAAGGCGTAGTTGTTGAACGACGCAAACAATATAAATATGAAAATCTGGCAGAAAAATTCATTCACAAAAGAGTTGAACCTTTTTTTGTTATTGCCGATCCCAAAGATGAAGAGCCGACCCTTCATGCTCACCCGGGACAGGAATTCAATTACATTTTAATGGGGTCTTTAAAACTCTACATTCACGGAAATGAAATTATTTTGAACGAAGGAGATTCAATATATTTTGATTCGTCATACCCTCACGGAATGAAAGCGTTGAATGGAAAACCCGCTAAATTTTTGGCTATTATTATATGAATAAATTATATGAGTTTTAAAAAATTCATATAACAAATTCGTATAATAAATTCAGGAACAGCTGTAATAAATAACAGATGAAAATGTAAATTGAAATGTAAATTGTAAAAATGCAAAAGTTACAGTCGGCAATTAGGATTGCTGTAATGCTGTAAGCTTAAAGATTAGGAGTTTTAATAATGACCTCATTGCTTAAAAAGTATGCACCGTATACGGAATTTGAGTCATACGAAGATTTTTTGAATAATTTTAAAATAAACGTACCCGAGAACTTTAATTTTGCGTACGATGTAGTAGACGAATATGCGAAAATAGACCCGGAAAAGCTTGCACTTGTTTGGTGCAACGATTACGGGGAAGAAAAAATAATAAACTTTTCGGAATTAAAAATATTAACAGACAAAGCTGCAAATTTGTTGCAAAAAAACGGAATTAAAAAAGGAGATTCCGTAATACTTACATTGAAAAGCAGATACGAATTCTGGATTGCGATAATCGCACTTCACAAACTCGGTGCCGTTGCGGTTCCCGCAACTCATATGTTGAAAACGGACGACATAGTATACAGATTTAATAAAACGAAACCGAAAGCGATTATCAGTATAAGCGACCACGGCATACCGAAAATGTTTGACGAAGCTCAAAAAATAACAAACACAACCGACCTTAAGAAATTTATCGTAGGTGAAGCGGACGGTTGGGCGGATTTTAACGAAGAAGTAGAAAAAGCGTCTGCCGATTTTAAAAGACCGGAAGGAGATCAAAGAACGGAAAACAGCGACCCGATGCTTTATTATTTTTCGTCCGGAACATCCGGATTTCCGAAAATGGTAATTCACGATTTTGAATATCCGCTGGGACACATAATAACATCGAAATATTGGCAAAATGTAATAGAAGACGAATTGCACTACACGCATGCGGACAGCGGTTGGGCAAAATGCGTTTGGGGAAAACTTTACGGGCAATGGATTTGCGGAGCTCCCGTTTTAGTTTACGACTCAGATAAAAGCTTCGATGTTGATTCGCTTATGGAAAAAATAACGAAATACAAAGTTGCAACATTTTGTTCTCCGCCGACAGTTTACCGCTTTTTGATTAAAGAAGATATGTCAAAATACGATTTCAGCCACTTGAAATATTGTGTGGTTGCCGGAGAAGCGCTAAACCCAGAAGTTTACAATAAATTTTTGGAAAATACAGGAATTGAACTTAGAGAAGGTTACGGGCAAACTGAAATGATAGTCTCGATTGCAACATTTCCGTGGGTTACACCGAAACCGGGGTCTATCGGAAAACCGGCCGCCGCATACTACATTGACATAATTGACGCAAACGGAAGATCGTGCGATGTAGGAGAACAGGGAGAAATCGTTGTAAGAACTCCCGGCGGAAAAAAGCCGCCCGGTCTTTTCTGCGGATATAAAGACGACCCTGTAAAAACAAAAGAAGCTTGGAACAACGACATTTACTACACAGGCGATACGGCTTGGAAAGATGAAGAAGGATATTATTGGTTTATAGGAAGAACTGACGACATCATAAAAAGTTCAGGTTATAAAATAAGTCCTTTCGAAGTCGAAAGTGCCGTTATGAAACACCCGGCCGTTCTTGAATGTGCCGTTACAAGCGTTCCTGACGAAATACGAGGACAAGTCGTAAAAGCAACTATAATTTTAACAAGAGATTACAAAGACAAAGTAAAAACAAAAGAAGGCGAAAACGCACTTAGAAAAGAAATACAAAACTTTGTAAAAAACATTACAGCACCATACAAATACCCAAGAGTCGTGGAGTTTGTAGACGAACTTCCGAAAACGATAAGCGGAAAAATAAGACGTGTAGAAATACGCGAAAAAGATTCTCAACAAAAATAAATCAATAAAAACAATAAAGTTAAAAAACAAAAACTTAAAAACAAATCAAAAATAAAACAAAAAACGAACACGGGTTTTTCTTTCAAAAAATAAAAAAACGAACGAATATTTTTTTTTATTAAAAAAAAACAAATGCAGGAAAAATCCATAAAAACGCCGCACTTTTTTAAAAAACGACGGCGTGCTTTTTTTATAAAATAAGAATAAAATGCAGTAGACGTTAAAATTCTAAAAAAGAATAAAACGAAGCGACTGTTTTAATTCTTAAAGTGAATGGTACGACGTGGCAGCCTTTAAAATCCAAAACGGGAATAAAACTGCAGTTCGGGTTTTTTCTTAAAATTAAAAAACGAATCACCGGTAAAGTTTTTAAATGGGCCGGCAGAATTGAAAAAAACGGCGGCGAGGTCTTATCAGTTAGAAATGAAAAGCCGCAACGCGGCTTTTCATAAAAAGAATAAAATAAAACAACAGAATTGAGCCACCGACACCAAAACCTTAAAGGAAAAGAATAAAAC
>JAAYST010000002.1 GCA_012518265.1 Candidatus Methanofrustulum fimipullorum
TAAAAATAAAAATAAAAAAATGATAATTTTAAATTTTAGACACCGGCGGAACTGTTGTTAATTTAGAGAATTTTACACCGTTTAAAGACAAAAGGGATTCCGCCAACTCTTTTATATCTTCGCCGTCTCCTTCAAGAACGATTACTTCAAGGCAGTTGTCGTGGTCAAGGTGTATGTGTAAAGAAGATTTTATTATGTCCGTATGGTTATGCTGAATTTCTTCCATTGTTGTTGAAAGACCTCTTTTGTGATGGTCGTACACAAGAGTAATTGTTGCAACTCTTGGTCCTTGGATTTCTTTCATCCATTCGTAATAATTAATATAACTTCTAATCGAATCTCTTATACCTTCGGAACGTGAAGAATAGCCGCGTTCCACGATAATTTTATCGAATTTGTTCAACAAATTGTCAGGAAGTGAAACACCGATTCTCATTAATTCCGTTTCATTTAGTTTATTTTCTTCTGTAATAAAAACCCCCCCGCTATAAATAAAATCTTATGATGATGTAATTTATGTAATAATAATTATGAAATATTACTCATTTATGTAATATAGTAATGCAATATTACTCCTTTAAAGTATATAATATTATTTTTTGTTACGACTATATCCGGATAATATTACAAAATAAAAATATAAAAAAAGTAAAAAAAAGTAAAGTGGAAAAAAATCAAAATAAAGTAAAGTGGAAAAAAATCAAAATAAAGTAAATTGGAAAAAATCAAAATAAAATAAAGAATGATGAAAATTATATATAGGAAAAGCCTAATTAAACGATACAGCTGTTTAAATCAGGAAAAAGATTATACTGTTTTTATAAACATAGAAATAATAAAATCATATATTAAATAATTATTATATGAAATTTATAATTTTTTATCGAAACTATACTTTTAAAGTTAATATTTATTCAATACGTATTTAATATATCATACATAATATATTAGATGTATTTTATAAATATTTGTTTAACGGATATTGGTTATGTCAACATTACAAGAGCAAATTAGAAATGTCGAGGAAGAAATAAAAAATACGACATATAATAAAGCAACATCACAACATATAGGGCGGCTTAAAGCAAAACTTGCGAAATTGAATGATGAAGTTGAAAAAAGAGCTGCTGCGTCTTCCGGCGGAGGAGAGGGGTACGGAGTAAAAAAATCGGGTGATGCAACCGTAACTTTGGTCGGTTTTCCATCTGTCGGAAAGTCGACTCTTTTAAATAAATTAACAGATGCGAAATCGGAAGTCGGTGCATACGAGTTTACTACTTTGACTGTCGTTCCGGGAGTTATGGAGTACAAGGGCGCAAAAATTCAAATACTTGATGTGCCGGGGCTTGTAAAAGGTGCCGCATCGGGCAGAGGAAGAGGAAAAGAAGTAATTGCGGTTATAAGAAATTCGGATCTTGTCTTGTTTTTGCTCGATATATTTCAAGACTCGCATCTTGATGTTTTAAAAGACGAATTGTATAGTGCAGGAATAAGAATAGATCAGACTCCGCCTGACGTTACCATAAAAAAGAGAGATAGAGGCGGAGTTCAAGTAAATGCTACTGTCGAACTGACTTATTTGGATGAAGATATAATAAAAACGGTATTGGACGAATACAGAATACACAATGCGACTGTTTTAATTAGGGAAGATATAACTGTTGATCAATTGATCGATGTTGTTGCAGGAAACAGAAGTTACGTAAAATCGATGATTGCTGTAAATAAGGTTGATTTGGCATATCCGAAACTGATTGAAAAAACTAAAGAAATGTATCCCGGCTGTATTTTTATTTCTGCGCACGATAATAAAAACTTGGACACTTTAAGAGATGTTTTATACGACTCACTCGGGTTTATTAGAGTTTATATGAAACCTCAAGGACAACCTGCAGATATGGATGAGCCGATGATAGTTTTAAACGATACCGATGTCGGACAAGTTTGTGACAGACTTCACAGAGATTTCAGAAGAAAATTCAGATTTGCATACGTTTGGGGAGATTCCGCAAAACACCCAGGGCAAAGAGTGGGAATCGAACATAAACTCAAAGACGGAGATATATTGACAATAATTATTGAAAAATAAAATGCATAAAAAAGAAAATCGATTTAAACAAAAGTGAATTATATTATGACCAAATTTGAAAAACCGAGAGGGACTCGTGATTTTCTTCCGGAAGAAATGGCTGTAAGGCGAAAATTGGAAAATCGTTTCAGAGAAATTGTTAAAAGATGGGGATACGGAGAAATCATGACTCCCGTTTTTGAAAGTCTTGATCTATTTAAAGCCAAATCCGGTGAAGGAATTTTAGGGGAGATTTATTATTTTGAAGATAAAGGAGAAAGGGAGCTTGCGTTAAGGCCGGAATTAACTGCGCCTACTATGCGTGCTTTTGTAAATGAAATGCAATCATTTACAAAACCGATTCGACTTTTTTATTTTGAAAATTGTTTCAGATACGAACGACCTCAAAAGGGGCGCTTTAGGGAATTTTGGCAATTCGGAACGGAAATTATAGGAAGTGACAAACCCGCAGCAGATGCGGAATCTATTGCACTTGCAATGAATCTTATAAAATCGGCCGGAATAAAAGGATATTTAAGTATCGGAAATCTCGCTGTTGTAAGACATGTTTTAAACAAAATTACGGATGAATCGGAAGTAAAAGATAAAATAATGCGCCTAATCGACAAAAAAGAATTTGAATCTCTTGACAATTATTTAGAAGAGATTGGAGCCGATTTCAATTCGGTATCAGATTTGAAACGATTAATCTCAATTTCAGGAAATGATGCAAAAGAAGTCATAACAAATGCGAAATCTGTTGTAGGAGACTTACCCGAACTCGATTCTTTTAAAAATATGATTGAATTGCTGGAAGCGTACGGAATTTCGGAATATAGAGTAGATTTCGGGATTGCACGAGGACTTGACTATTACACCGGAGTCGTTTTTGAGATATATGCAGACGGACTCGGTGCACAAAAACAGATATGCGGCGGCGGTTCATACAAATTAATTCCTTTATTTGGCGGAGGTGATGTCGCCTCTATAGGATTTGGAATAGGGTTTGACAGAATTATGGAAATTTTTACAGAAAAGCAGGATAAAGATACGACTGTAAATGTAATTTCAATGCCTGAAACATATAAAGAGGGAATTCGTCTCGCACTTGTTTTAAGACATTATGTTTGCACAACTGCAGATATAATGAATAGAAATTTCGGCGCCCAATTAAAATACGCAAACTCTTCAAATGCCGATTATGTATTAATAGTCGGTGAAAAAGAAATTGAAAAAGAAATATATTCGTTAAAAGATATGAAAACGGGAGAACAAAAAGAATTAACGGAATATGAATTAATCCAATTTTTCGCTGAAGACGATTGATTTTATATACTGTTTATTTTTTTATATTTTTATTTTTTTTATATGTTACCCATTTGGTTTATATTTGTAAATTACATTATTACATTTATATTTGTAAATCGATATTATATTATTCAACATTAATTAATACGGCTTGTGATAAAAATGGTTATGGACAAACTCGGCGAGTCTCTTCAAAATGCATTGAGAAAGCTTGTCGGTGCAAACAGAATTGACGAAAACGTTGTAAACGAAGTGGTACGTGATATTCAACGAGCACTTTTGACGTCGGACGTAAATGTGCAACTCGTAATGTCGATGTCAAAAAGAATAAAAGACAGGGCTTTAAAAGAAGAGTTGCCGAAAGGAAGAGATCCGCGCGACCATGTCGTAAAGATAGTTTACGAAGAAATGGTTTCGATTATGGGAAAAAGTGCGGAAATACAACTCAAACCGCAAACTATTATGATGGTCGGACTTCAAGGAAGCGGAAAGACTACGACTATTTCAAAATTGTGCAGATATTTCCAAAAGAAGGGACTGAAACCGGCCGTTATCGGAGCAGACAATTTTAGACCCGGAGCGTATCAGCAGCTTAAAACGCTTTGTGACAAATTGAACGTTCCGATGTACGGGGAAGAAAATGAAAAAGATGCTGTCGGAATAGTTACCCGCGGAATGAAATCGATTGAAAAATATGAAGTAAAAATCATAGACACGGCAGGACGACACGCTCTTGAAGCCGATTTGATTGAAGAGATGGAAAATATTAATGCCGTTTTAAAGCCTGATCACAAGTTTTTGGTAATGGATGCCGCAATCGGACAGCTTGCGGGCCAACAGGCAAAAGCTTTCAATGATGCTATAGGGATTACCGGAATTATTATCACAAAATTGGACGGAACCGCAAAAGGAGGAGGCGCTTTATCTGCCGTTTCCGAAACGAAAGCACCGATTGCTTTTATAGGAACAGGAGAGACATCCGCCGACTTTGAAAGATTCGACCCCGACGGATTTATATCAAGACTTCTCGGAATGGGAGATATAAAAGCACTTATCGAAAGAGTTGAAGGCTCAATTTCTCCAGAAGACGTTGACGTTGATAAAATAATGAAAGGGCGTTTTACTTTAAACGATATGTACAGCCAAATGGAAGCTATGAATAAAATGGGTCCTTTAAAGCAAATTATGCAAATGCTTCCGGGAGGACTTGGCGGATTAAAATTGTCCGACAAACAATTGGAAGAAACAAAACAAAGAATGGACTCTTACAAAGTCATAATGGATTCGATGACAGAAAACGAGAAAAACGATCCGAAAATAATTAACGCATCAAGAATTGCAAGAATTTCCATGGGGTCGGGAAGACCTCAGGAAGACGTAAGAGAACTCTTAAAATATTATAAAACGATGCAAACCGCGTTCAAAACGATGTCAGGAAAAGCAGGAGGCAGAAGCCTTCAAAAATTTGCTAGAAAAGGAGCAATGAACGACGTTTTTAAGAACATGTGAATTTTAAAAACGGTAATTTTTAAAAACTGTAATTTTAAAAAACAGATAATATTAAAAACAGATAATATTAAAAACAGATAATATTAAAAACGGAGATGATTTTTATGCATAATTTGGACGATATTGCATTATTAAGTCCTTTGAGGAAAAAAAACACTCATTTGAAGATGCTTATCGTCCTGTTTTGCATAATTGCAGGTGTTTTGTCTCCGTCACCTGTAACTCCCTTATTTATTGGAGTTGTCATGATTTTTATCACTCTTTTTTTCGGAAAAGTGCCTAAGAAATTTTATTTAAAACTGTTGTTTGCAACTATGGGTTTTGCATTTATAAGCGCTGTTATGATTGCACTTTTTTCCGGCGGAATTTTAGGGGACGTTATATTTTCATATAAACTGTTTTTTATAAATATTGTTTTAACAACTAACAGCTTAAATCACTCGATTTTGATATTTTCAAGGGCGTTTGGCGGATTGTGCAGCATTTTCTTTTTATCTATGACAACGCCTATGCTTGAAATGTTTTCAATTATGAAAAGAGTTAAATTTTTAAACACTTTTTCAGAATTAGTGATGCTGATTTACAGATATATTTTTGTTTTTTTGGAACTTTTGATTAACATAAGGGCTGCACAAACAATGCGTTTCGGATATGATAATACAAAAAGCGCATTAAATTCGTTAAGTATGCTTGTCAGTTCTTTATTTATAAAAACGATGGACCAAGGGGACAAATTATTTTTGGCTATGAATTCCAGATGCTATGAAGGTAAAATGAAATATTTTGAGCCTTGTTATAAAATTACGTTTACGGACACAATTGCCGCCTTAGTATTCGTAGTATCGGTTATAGCCGTTTTTTATTTTACAATGAATTTCAGATTTTTTTAACTTATAAATTTATATAAATTTAAAAAAAGGATAAATATATTATGTCTATATTGAGTGCAAAAAACTTGGTATACGAATATCCGGACGGAACAAAAGCTATTAAAGACCTTTCAATCGAAATAGAAAGAGGGAAAAAGATATCTGTTGTAGGGAAAAACGGATCCGGAAAATCAACTCTTTTTTCATTATTGAACGGAACGCTAAAGCCGAAATCGGGCGAAATCAAACTGTACGGAGAAAAAATCGGATATTCGCAATCGGAAATAAGAAATTTGAGGAAAAATGTAGGAATTGTATTTCAAAATTCCGACGACCAAATATTTGCACCGACCGTTTATCAGGATATTGCTTTTGGTCCTGCCAATTTGGGATATTCCGACAAGCAAATAGAAGAAATTGTTCAAAAAATGCTCGACTATTTCGGATTGAATTCAATAAAAGATAAGCCGCCGCATCACTTAAGCGGCGGACAGAAAAGAAAAGTGGCAATTGCAGGAATTCTGGCAATGGACCCCGAAATAATAATATTGGACGAGCCGCTTTCGAATTTGGACCCGGTAGGCGCAGATGAAATTATGGATATATTAAATGAATTAAATCACACCGGAAAAACGATAATAATTTCAACGCATGATGTTGATTTGGCATACAGCTGGTCCGATACCGTCTATTTGCTTTCGGACGGAAAAATATCGATCAGCGGAAATCCGGAAAGTGTTTTTTCACAAGAAGAATTAATTAGAAAATCTTCATTGAAAACACCTGTTTTGTTGGAAGTTTATAAAGAATTGGAAAAAAGATGGCTTTCTTCTTGCGGATTTTTGCCAAAAAATATACCGGAACTAGTTCAAACGTTAAGAGAAATTTACTTATTTAGAGTAAAAGTACCGAAAGGAACAAAAGTCGGGGATTGTATAAATGTGGGATTTCTATATAAAGAATATGACCCAAGCGGCGTTTATGAATCGGTAAATTCAAAAGTGCTTTTAATTTCCGATGACAACTCCGCCATAGTTGAAGTTAAAAAGAAAATTATGAATCCGGGATCGATTTACATATACGATATAGACAACCACGATTCCGAACAATTACACTTAATTTTTGACAAATATGATATAAACTATGTTGCCGCAGTGGGAAAAAGAAGCCACGGATTGGCAGATTCGGAGAATATAAAAGTTGATGCAAACTATGGCGTAATTGACAAATCGATATTAAAATCATTGACTGGAGGCAGATGCATAATACTTACAGGAAAAGGAATGATTGAGCATACATACAAAAGAATTAAAGAATATAGTACAGAAAGCGGTATAAAAATAAACTGCAAAATATTAAATACAGAAAATTAAAAACAACAGACAAACATTTATATTCAGCGAATTGAATAAGATTATAATATAAAAATAAAAGAAAATTAAAAATAGAATTTAAACGTATGTAATTAAAACGTATGTTTTTGAAACAGAATAAATGAAATTATAGGGAGAAGTTTTTATGAGTTTGGAAGAAATAAAAAAATGCGGTGCTGAAATTCGCGAATTGTTGGAAATGGACACGTATCCGGTAGCGGTCAAATTAATTAAAGCGGGAGAAGAAATTCCGGAAGGATTTGAAAAACCTGAAAAGCAAATGAGGCATTGCGAATTTGTAGGGGAAGTTAGAAGAACCGGAAAATCGTATGTTGCAAAACTTGAAGACCAATTGTGTAAAGGCGGTGCTGCCGCACTCGGTTTAGGACAACTTTCCGAGAAAGTTAAAAGCGGTGTATTTTATTATGAAAACTTGGGCCACTTCAAAACTCTCGAAGCCGCAAAGAAAACTGTTGACGGAATATCGTTTTTGCCCGCCAACTCAAATTCGGCTATATTGTACGCGCCTTTGGAAAAAACTTTCTTTGAACCGGACGTTGTATTATTCGTATGCAATCCGAAACAAGCGATGGTTTTAACACAGAGCGAACTTTATACTGAAGGCGGCAGAATGAATGCGGCGTTTTCAGGAAAACAAAGTATTTGTTCCGATGCGGTTGCACACGTCGTAATTAGCGGAGAGCCGAACATAACAGTCGGATGTAGCGGAAGTCGTAAATATTCAAAAGTTAAAGATTCGGAAATGATATACGGAATACCCGGGAAAAATATTTTAAACCTGATGGACGGGTTAAAAATATTTGCAAAAAATTAAAAGTGTTGTAAAAAACATAAAGCGTTAAAACTCTATATGGTTAATTTTATATAACAAAAAGATCTTTTTTCCATGGTATTTTCCTGCAGGAAAAATGTATGCAAACAGATAAATAAGACAATATATATAAAAATAAATGATTTATAAAAAAACGAATTAATGAATAAAAACAGAGAATAAAAGTTTCATAGAGGATTATTTCATGTATAAATATGATTTACACATCCACACCGAATATTCATACGATTCTGCAGAACCGATAAAAAACGTATTGGACGCCGCCATAAAAAACGGTCTTGACGGTATTGCAATATGTGATCACAATACGCGCGAAGGAGGATTGAAAGCTGAAGAAATTGTAAAAAATAATCCGGATAAATATCCAGATTTTGTTGTGATACCCGGAGTGGAAGTAGACACGTCGGAAGGACATTTGGTAGTTCTTAATTCAAATATAGACATACCGAGAAATTAGACTCCATATAAAACGATAGTTTGTGCTAAAAAAAATAAAGGAATCGTAATAATACCGCATCCGTTCAGAACATCGGGAAAAGGAATAGGCTATATTGAAGGGCTTCCGGTTGACGCTGCTGAAACTTTAAATTCAAAAGGATTAACAAATCGTTCAAATAAAAAAGCAATAAAGGAAGCAAACAGACTAAATCTGCCGCATGTTGGGGGAAGCGATGCCCATGTTGCAGAACTTATAGGCCAATGTTATACTATGATAGATGCGCCGGCAAATACAAAAAAAGATATATTAAATGCAATCGTTAAGGGAAAAACAAAAGCTTACGGAAAATTGTCACCCCCTTTGAAAACCGCAACTGCATACAAAAGGGTGCTGCTTAAACGAATAAAGAAAAACAAACAAGCAAAAATTAATGCGGAACAGGGAATTAAAATTCAAAGTTAAACTTTTTTCATTTTTTCCTTAGTTTCACTTTTTTCTTACTTTTTCTTTTTTCCCGGTTTTCTTTTTTTCCAGTTTTCTTTTTTTCAGGTTTTCTTTTTTTCCGGTTTTTTCTTTTATTTTCTACGCCTATTCTTCGTTATTTCAAATTTTTAAAAAGTCTAACAAATGAAGGTTTTTTTTCTTAAAAATAAAAAAAGTGCCGACGCAAAAATCCTAAAAAGCGCCGTTTCGCAAAGAAAAAACGGGTGATCGGAATTTTTCAATAAATTAAAAAAAGATGGCTGTTTTTTTGGGAATTAAACAAATCAAACGTTACTTGTAAAAAAAAAGCCGACTTCGTCGGCTTTTTTTTGAAATTGAAAAACGGGAACTGTCGTTAAAAATCTTAAAAAGAATAAAACAAAACAACGAAATTAGGCCACCGACACAAAAACCGTAAAGGAAAAAAAATAAAACGAAAAAACAAAACTGGGCCACCAACACAAAAACCGTAAAGGAAGAAAATAAAACGAATTACGGGTTTTTCATAAAAATTAAAAAAACGAACCCTCGGAAAATCTTGATATGCGCCGCCCAAACAAAAAAAAACGGGTGCCGGGGATTATCATTTAAAATAGGAAAAAGGGAAAACTCCCGTTTAAATTATAAAAAGAAAAAAAGAAAAAAATGAATAAAAGAAAAAAATGAATAAAAAAGTAAAAAGAAAAACGGGTTTCCCGTTTTTCTTTTTTGTCTAAATTTTTTATTTAATAAAAAAGTTTGCGTTTTTTTCAGTTTTCAAGAACGATTTCGATGTTGATGTCTTTCGGAACTTGAATTCTCATCAACTGTCTGAGTGCTCTTTCATCTGCCGCCAAGTCAATAAGTCTTTTGTGTACTCTCATTTGCCAGTGATCCCATGTTGCGGTTCCTTCGCCGCTTGGGCTCTTTCTGGTGGGCACAATCAACTTTTTTGTAGGAAGGGGAACGGGTCCTGAAATACTGACACCGGTTCTTTCCGCAATGGCTTTAACTTGGTCGCAAACGCTGTCCAAATCTGTAGGACTGATCCCTGATAATCTAATTCTTGCCTTTTGCATAAATGTCCACTCTCAAAATTGATTAAAAGAAGGATTATTCCTTCTTTTTAACGCTGAGACAGACACCTGCGGCAATTGTCATTCCCATATCACGAATCGCAAATCTTCCGAGCTGCGGAATTTCTTTTGCCGGCTCAAGTACCATCGGTTTGGTCGGCTTAAATGTAACAATCGCTGCATCTCCTGCTTTGAGGAATGTCGGATTTTCTTCTTTTGCTTGACCTGTTTTGGGATCAAGTTTCTTGTCAAGAGACAAGAACATACAGGCAACTTGGGCCGTGTGGCTGTGGAATACAGGTGTGTAACCGGCCGTAATTGCGGACGGGTGTTGAAGAACAACGATTTGTGCCGTAAATTCGTCTGCGACTGTCGGAGGGCTGTTTTTAGAACCGCATACGTCTCCTCTGCGGACATCGTTTTTACCGATACCTCTAACGGACCATCCGATATTGTCTCCCGGAACTGCTTGCGGAATTTCTTCGTGGTGCATTTCGATAGATCTTACTTCACCGCCGGATCCGCTCGGCATAAATACAACTTGGTCACCTTTTTTCATGATACCTGTTTCAACACGGCCTACAGGAACAGTTCCGATACCGGAAATCGTATAAGCGTCTTCTACAGGAATACGAAGCGGAAGGTCTACCGGTTTTTCCGGTTCTTTTAAGTTGTCAAGAGCTTCCATGACGCTGGGACCTTTGTACCAAGGTGTGTCAGGGCTTGCTGAAGACATGTTTGTACCGACGAATGCTGAAATCGGGATAAACGGAATTTGGTCTACTTTGAATCCGACCATTTTTAAGATTCCGGAAACTTGTGCGACTACTTCTTTGAATTTATCTTCGCTGTAGTTTACGGCATCCATTTTGTTTACAGCTACAATGAGCTGGTTGATACCGAGTGTTTTTGAAAGGAATATGTGTTCTTTCGTTTGCGCCATTACACCGTCGGTTGCGGCAACTACGAGAATTGCGGCATCTGCTTGGGAAGCACCTGTGATCATGTTTTTAACGAAGTCACGGTGACCGGGGCAATCTACAACTGTAAAGAAGTATTTGTTAGTTGTAAACTTTTGGTGAGCAATATCGATTGTAATTCCTCTTTCTCTTTCTTCTTTGAGTGAGTCCATTACCCATGCAAATGCAAAAGATTCTTTACCTTTTTCTTTTGCTTCTGCTTGATATTTCTCAATTATGTGTTTCGGAACAACGCCCGCTTCATACATAATTCTACCGGTTGTGGTTGATTTTCCGTGGTCGATGTGTCCGATAACGGCTAAGTTCATGTGTGGTTTATCTGACATATTGATACTCTCCTAAATTTTAATCTTTATTTAATATTATTTTAGCATTTACGTTTTTGATTACGAAAAACTGATGTTTCATCTAAACCGGACTCAACGAAACAGTTAATTCTACCGGCACATCATACATATTTACGTAAATCTATAAAATATGCTGACTACTGAAAGGACGGAACAAGTATTAAACTATTTCGCCAAATCTTTGTTTTATTTGATAATTATCAACTTTTTGTTTGAAAGATAACTAAACAGTTCGAATATATTTAAACTTAATTGACAGATTGTGACAGAAAGAAAAATTTAATCTGTCACATTTAAATCTGCCAATGTTTATCATATTGAATCCGTCAATATTTTGAATCTGTTAGATCTGTTATATTGAATCAGTCAATATTTTGAATCCGTCAACATTTGTTTATTGAATTTGTTGACAAGATTACATATCAAGGAAATCGGATGCCTTGGGCAATTCCTTTTTAAGTCCTTTTCTTTCACGAATTCCGGCAACTACATCGCCTAACAAGCTTGCGGGTACAAATTCGAAACCTCCGAATTCGGTACTCCACATTGCACGTCCTTCTGTTGCCGAGCGTATATCTCCTGCGAATCCGAACAATTCGGATACAGGGGCTCTTGACTCAATTATTGAAAGGTCTCCTTCCGTTTTCATATCGAGTACGATACCGCGGCGTCCTTGAATTTCTTTCGTTGCACCGCCCATGAGATTTTGCGGAACTTGAATGAAAACTTTTTGATACGGCTCAAGAAGAGTGTCTTCAGCCATAAGCATTGCAGCTTGGATTGCCTGACGTGATGCAGGAATAATTTGTGCAGGTCCTCTGTGGATTGCATCTTCGTGAAGCTTTGCGTCTCTTAAAATTACTTTTACATTTGAAACCGGCTCACGTGCAAGCGGTCCTGCTTTCATGACTTCTTCAAATCCGTCCAAAACAAGCTCCATTGTTTCATTTAAGTATTGGATACCTTTTGTCATATCCAAATACATGTTAGTTCCGTAAATTCCGGCAATGCTTCTTGCTTCTTCTTTATCCATTCCGGCGTCAATCAATTTTTGGCGGCGTTCAAGCTCTTCCATTCTCATTGAAATTTCGCCTTCTTTAATAAGATTTACAACTTCAGGTTCAAGCGGCATTACATCGATATAGAAACGATTGTGTCTGTTTGGAGATTTCCCTTCAACATTTTGAACTAAGCGCTTGATAGTTTCTCTGTAAACTACGATAGGCGGATTTGTTATAATTTCTACGCCTTTATCTTTTTCAATTCTGTGAGCAATAACTTCAAGGTGCAATTCACCCATACCTGCCATTAAGTGCTCACCTGTTTCTTCGTCAAGCGTAATTTGAAGAGTCGGATCTTCTTTTGCAACTTTTCTTAAAACTTCGACCAATTTCGGAAGATCTTTTGTGTGTTTCGCTTCGACCGAAACAGTAATTACAGGCTCGCTTACGTGTCTTATGCTTTCAAACGGCACCATGTTTTCAACTGTAGAAATCGTAGAACCTACAATCGCATCTCTAAGACCTGTAACAGCGGCAATGTTTCCTGCAGGAATTCCGTCGACATCAAGTCTTTCAGGACCCATGAATATACCGACTTGTTGGATTCTGCTCTTTTTGACGCTTCCGGATGTGTAAACTTCCATACCTCTCAAAAGCGTTCCGCTGAAAAGACGACCGGTTGCAACTTCTCCTGCGTGAGGATCTGTAGAAATTCCGGTAACCATGAATGCCAACGGACCTTTCGGATCCGCTTTATTCATCGATTTTCCGACAACGGATTCTTTATCTCCATGCCAAATCGTTTTAACTCTTGTTTCTTGAGCAGTAATCGGGTTCGGCAAGTGTTTAATAATCATGTCGTTTAATACTTCGTGAAGAGGACATTTTTTTGCAAGCGTTTTCATATCGTCGTTTGTACAGTATTCGTAAACATCTTTAAAGCTGACGCCCGTTTTTTTCATCATGGGAACGCTGATAGCCCAGTTGTACTTGGCAGAACCGAAAGAGACACTACCGTCTGCCGCATCGATTTTCCAACCGCCTTTATACCTCTCCGGATTCATGTTGCGAATCAACTTATTAACGTGATCGATAAGCTTTCCGAGACGAATTTGCATTTCTTTTTCGTCTACTTGCAACTCGTTTATAAGCCTGTCTACTTTGTTAATAAATAAAACCGGATGGACCTGTTCACGGAGAGCCTGTCTTAAAACGGTTTCCGTTTGAGGCATTGTACCTTCAACTGCGTCTACTACAACAACCGCACCGTCAACCGCACGCATTGCACGCGTAACGTCACCGCCGAAATCGACGTGACCCGGAGTATCAATTAAGTTAATTAAATACTCTTCACCTTCAAAAGTGTGAACCATTGAAACGTTTGAAGCGTCAATAGTAATCCCTCTTGCTTGTTCCTGTTCATCGGAATCCATGAACCTTTGTTCACCTGCAAGCTCCGCAGAAATCATCCCGGCTCCTGCCAAGAGATTGTCCGATAAAGTAGTTTTACCGTGGTCAATGTGAGCTACAATTCCGATGTTACGAATCATATCCGGCGTTTTCATGAGCTCTGTGACTCTTTCAACCATCTGTTTTCTTTTTCCCATATATACCAAACCTTTCGGGTTACTGAATAATCGTATATTTATTAATTTATTATAAAATATTTAAAAAATATTTTACGCAAATATTAGCTGCTATTATAATAAATTAGCTGTTAATACATAAAATCAGTAAAATTATAAGAATAATTGAAGATATAAAATTTATAAAACTTATAAAATTTATAAAATCTTACATTTATTGTTATAAAAATACCAAATATATTATATTACAGCTGATTAATAGAATTTTCGGATAAGGAATAGAATTATTAAAGTATTATAATCTGTTCAAATCTGTTCAAAAGTATTAATCCTATAATTTAATCTATTCCAAATCCTGTCGTCAAATATAGTTTAATTGTCTAATGTCGTCTGAGTCTGATAATCTAATATTAGTCAGTTTACAATATTAATACAATATTAGTCAGTTGATCTAATATTAAATAAACCAAACAAATCAGCGAGCCGCTTTTGCAACTCTTTCTTTTGCGTCTTTACGTCCGACCGAGAACGATCTTACATCGCCGTTTGATGCAGCGATAAGTTCATTTGCGATACATTCCGCAAACGGTCTTTTAGATTTGTATGACGATTTTTGAACTCCGATCGAAATAAATCTCAATGCTGAGTCAACACGTCTTTGCGGCGACGTATCTACCGCTTTTGGGACAGAAATTCCTCCGTATTTTAAACGAACGACTTCTTCTCTGGGGCCTGCGTTTGCAATTGCGTCGACCAAAACTTGAACCGGGTTCTTTTTTGTTCTTTTTTCAATTATTTCAAACGCTTCTTCTACCGCACGCATTGTAAGTTGTTTTTTGCCCGTGTTTCTTCCGCCTCTCATAAGATTGTTTACAAGGCGTTCGACTATAGATATTTCGGACTTGTTAAACTGTTGGTTTGCGTGTCTGCCGCTTGAGTGGGGCGTTCCGACCGGTTTTAAGCAAACATACTTTTCAATACCGATGTCGTTTACTTGTACCTCGGAAAGATCCCATCTGTCAAAAATCTTTGAATACATATAAAATCATCTCCTCGGTTTTTCCATTCTTCCAATTACCATTTGTTGTAACGGAACATTGTTTACTGCAATAACTTTGAAACGTACTCCGGGAATATCACCCATCGCACCGCCCATTCTTCCACCTATTCTCTCAACTGTCACTTCGTCGTGCTCGTCTATAAAGTTTATAGCACCGTCTCCGGGACAAAAAGCGGAAACTTGGCGACCGTTTTTAATAAGTTGGATTCTGACACATTTACGAATTGCCGAGTTGGGTTGTTTTGCTTCAACACCTACTTTTTCCAATACGATTCCGCGACCTTGAGGAGCGCCTCCGAGAGGATCGGCTTTTACATTTAATCCGAGCATACGTCTGTTATACCCGTGGTCCTTCCATCTGGCATCCAATCTCTGTTTTTTCAAGATTTTGCCGGCATATTTACCATTCGTCATTTAAATTCACCTTTGCTTATAATTTGCTTATACTTTGATTTTGCTTATACTAAATCATTTAACTTAAATTTTAAAACTAAATAGATATTATTTTTGTATTTGTGCTGTTTTCATGCAAGCTTGACGTCGTCGATTCCAAAATGACGAGATGCAAGAAGTTTTACTTTCTTGATCGTCCTTCCGCCTTTTCCGATTGCAAGTCCCAAATCTTTTTTCTCTACATCGACTACGGCGCTTTTGACATCATTTTTTTCCGATATCTGAACCGATTTAACAGTAATTCCGGGCCCGAAACTGTTTCTTATAAAGTCGTCCGGATCTTCAGATGCCTGAACAACTTCCACACTTTTCCCAAAAGCCTGATTTGCTTTTTTTATACCCGACCCTGCTTTTCCGATTGCAAGACCCATATCTCCTTGCTTTATGACAAAAATAATTCTGTCTTCTTCAATAACACAATCGACCGCATGCGCAGCCGTTAAGTCTTCAAACATTGATATGTGCTTCATATCTTCAAAAGATAATACAATACTGCTCAAAAAAATCCCTGTACCTAAATTTTCGGTTCATAAATAATGAAATGTTTCGGCATAAATTCAGCATTAATTAACTTTAATTAGCATAAATTAGCACAAATTTTACGTTTTATCTGCAAGTGTCATTATATCGGATTCACCTGCATCCAAAATAGTCATCGCCGCAATTAAGAAAGGTTTTCCGCATACGGGACCCAATTCTCTACTTGTTCCGTCGTAAACGTAAATCGGTACGTTTGACGACTCAATCTTTTTTCTTGTATCTTCAGGGCAGTTATTTGCAATAACGATCATTTTAGCCTCGTCCGCTTTCGAAAGTTCGATAGCTTTCTTAGATCCTATAATGACCTTTCCGGTTTTAACCGCCTTGATCAATGCTCTGTCAATATTAATATCCATACACATAGACCTCATATAATTTATAATATAATTTAAATATTGTAAAATGTTGTAAAATTCTCTAAAATGTTCTAAAATGTTTTACAATAATGTTACTACTATTATTACATTATTACAGTTTGTAATCAATTTATAATCAGTTTAATTACAATCATTAAAATCAAAATTGCAATCAAAATTTCAATGCAATAAGATTTAATTGTAATTTAAATGATTACTTTACAATTATCTTTAAAAACAGAAAACACGTAGAATAAAATCCGAAACAGAAAAAATTCAATAAAAATCTAATACTGCTTCTTATTCGTTTCCCATTTATTTCATACGTTTCGGAAAAAATGTACGAAAATTTTGAGAAACATCCACAGTTCGGTAATCAAAGAGAATTAACATAACATACATTAAATATATAAAAGTATCGACAAATTACATAGAATAAAACAAAGCAACCATAAAAACCTTAAAAAGAATGAAACGCAGCGACCGTTAAAATCTTAAAATGAATAAAACGGATATCCGTTTTATTCTCTGAAAAGTAAAAAGCAGCCGGAAAAAATCCAAAAACGGGCCGCGCCGCAAAAAAAAAAAAAAAAAAAAAAAAAAAAAAAAAAAAA
>JAAYST010000059.1 GCA_012518265.1 Candidatus Methanofrustulum fimipullorum
GACGATTGCTGCTGCGACGACGAAGATTACGAAGACGATGATGAAGAAGATGAAGAGTAATCTCTTCATTTGATTTTTTTATTTCTCTGTTTTCTTTAATTTATTAATTTTCTTTAATTTATTAATTTTCTTTATTTTTATTTCATTTCTTTACTTTTCTTCGTTTTTTTTATTTCCATTTATTTCTTTATTTCTTTATTTATCTTTTTATTCTCGTTATCTTTTTATTTTTTTTTCAATTTCATATTCTTATAAAAAATATATTTTTTCGTAATGTATTTATATATTACTTTCCTTCTATCTTAACTATTATAGAATAATAGAATAGTTATTGTTATTCCAAGATATTCGGAACATTTTAATAATTTATGTGAAATTGTTATTTATTATATTTATTAATATGATTTTATACAATAATTTCTATTTCATTTTTACATTTATTTTTAATATATTTAATAAATTTAATAAATTTAGTATATATTTCAATATTTACTTTTAATTTGAGGTTCGCACATGAAATCCATCGTAGAAGAAGCATTAGCACGTTCTAAAAAAGAATCGGAATCTAATTCGTATAATAATATGAACTCGGGTTCCGGATTGGAAAAGAGATATCCGGAAGGAGAAAATATCGATGAGGAACTTGAAAAATTTCTTGAGGGTCTTAAAACAAATATAAAGGTAATCGGTTGTGGCGGTGGCGGCTCAAACAGTATTCAACGCATGATTGAAGAAGGTATCAAAGGGGCGGATCTTTACGCTTTAAATACCGATGCGCAACACTTGTTGAAGATTCAAACGAATAAAAAGATATTAATCGGAAAAAAGAAGACGCGCGGAATGGGTGCGGGAAGCTTGCCCCAGGTCGGAGAAGATGCGGCGATCGAAAATATCGATGAAATTAGAAGAGCTGTCGAAGGTGCGGATATGGTTTTTGTAACAACCGGACTTGGCGGCGGAACCGGAACCGGTTCTGCTCCTGTTGTTGCCGAAGCGGCACGCGCAGCGGATGCACTTACGATTGCCGTTGTAACATTACCGTTCTCTGTTGAAGGTAAAGTTCGCAGATCGAATGCGGAAGCCGGTCTTGAACGTTTACGCGACGTTGCTGATACCGTAATTGTAATTCCGAACGACAAGCTTATTGAAATGGTTCCAAAACTTCCTCTTCAAGCTGCATTTAAAGTTTGTGACGAAGTTTTAACCCGCGCTGTAAAAGGTATAACTGAATCAATTACAGAAGACGGTCTTGTTAATGTCGACTTTGCAGACATAAGAACTATTATGCAAAACGGCGGTGTTGCGATGATCGGGCTCGGTGAAGCAGAAGGTGAAAATAAAGCAATCGAGTCGATTCAAAAAGCACTCCGAAGCCCGCTTTTGGATGTCGACATTTCCGGCGCAACATCCGCTTTGGTAAACGTAATCGGCGGTCCGGATATGACAATCGAAGAAGCTCAAAGCGTTGTCCGTGAAGTGCATGACAGAATCGATCCCAACGCCCGTTTAATTTGGGGAGCAAGAATCGATCCGAATCTCGAAAACACGATCAGAACAATGATTATTGTAACCGGAGTTCGTTCTTCTCAAATATATGGACAAGGCGGCGGAACAAAAATCTCAATGAAATACGGAATCGATTTCGTAGAATAAACGTAAACGAATTAATTAAACGAATTAATTAAACGAATTAATTGAATTCAGATTGAATAATAATTTATTATTTATTTAATCTGTTTTATTAATCGTTAGTTTTATAATTATTTAATCTGTTTTTTTAATCGTTAGTTTTATAAATGATGAGTGTACATTATAGTGTTACTAATTTTCACTCATATTTTTGAATAATTTTAATTTTTATTTATTCATAATTTATTCATTATTTATTAATAACTTATTCATCTCCCGAGAGTTGATATATTTGTCAGATGATTCTATTACGAAAAAAATTAATGCAAATTCTATTAAAGAAGGGTTTGAAGGAATTGTGCCTACAATTCGGTCATACATACGTGTCTTAAAATTGTCGCGTAAGCCTACAAACGAGGAATTTTTAACTATTGCAAAAGTTTCAGGCTTAGGTATTATCGCCATCGGTTTGGTAGGTTTCTTTTTCTACTTCTTGATGGACATTTTGCCGAAGATGGTGTAAAGCTCATGTCCGAGAACGAAAATCAATATAATTCTAAAATTTATGTTGTAAAAACAACGGCAAATAAAGAAAAATCGGTTATACGCTCTATGGAAATGGTTTCCAAAAAAGAAAATTTGGAAGTCAGATCTCTTTTAGCGCCCGAAGACCTGAAAGGTTACGTTTTTGTAGAAACGCCGTCTCCTGAAGTTCTCGATACGCTGTTAATGGCAATTCCTCATGCAAGACAGGTTTTGACTAAACACATATATCTTCCCGATGTTGAAACGTTTTTAAAACCGAAACCGATTTCAGCCGGCATAAGCGAAGGCTCAATTGTAGAAATTACGTCAGGACCGTTTAGAGGAGAAAAAGCGCGCGTCAAACGCTTGAGTACAGGCCAACAAGATGAAATAACGTTGGAATTGTTCGATGCTGTTGTCCCGATTCCGATTACAATTAGAAGCGATACGGTTCGTGTGCTCAAAAAAGAAGAATTGTAAAAAAGAAGAATTATGAAAATGTAAAAAGAGATAATATTTATATTATTTTTTTTATTTTTCTAATTTTTATTTAAATTTTTATTTTAATTTTTATTTTTAATATTTTATTTTGTTTTTTTATTTTTTATCTTTTAACTAATTTTATGGCGGCAAATTCGAAAGCTTTAAATTATAGAAGTTTGCTATATATGTCTCTTATTTACTTTTAATCGATTTTTAAAATATTATATATTTTAATCGTTTATAATCGTTTATTATACATTTAATAAATAACAAATATTAACACATAAACACATATTATCATCATTTCAGGAGTAAATTATATGACAAGTATTGTTGAAGCTTTGGTTTCTGGCGGTAAAGCAACACCGGGTCCTCCGTTAGGTCCGGCGTTGGGTCCTCTCGGAATCAATATTAAAGAAGTAATCGACATGATTAATCAAAAAACGGCCGACTACAACGGAATGCAAGTTCCGGTAAAAGTAATTGTCGCAGATGACAAATCTGTAACAATCGAGGTCGGAACGCCCCCAACATCCGCATTGCTTTTGCAGGAAGCGGGAATATCTAAAGGATCAAGTAAACCCAATTTGGAAAAAGTCGGTAATATTACAGTAGAGCAGGCAGCAAAAATTGCCAGAATGAAGCGCGAGTCGCTTCTTGCTTATGATTTAAAACCCGCAATCAAAGAAGTAACGGGAACCGCAGTTGTAATGGGAATTACAGTAGACGGCTTGGATCCGAGAGATTTCCATAAAAACTTGGATGAAGGAAAATACGACTCAATACTTGATAAAGAAGATTGGTAATCTTTTTGTAAATGAAGATTGAAATCTTTTTGTATAAGTTTTGAATCGACAAGTTTAATCGACTTTAATCGACAAGTTTAAATCATATTGTGCCATATTAGTGATTCTTTACAGATTACTGATATCTCAGTATCGGTTTCACTTCACTAATTTAAATCAGTGAATTTTTTGTTTATAAAGCAATATTTTATTGCTTTTATTATTTTATTAACGTAAACCGTAGTAAGCCGGAGCGGCTGATGGATTTTTTCCGAGACTACGGGGAGGCTTTTTAATGCCACATGAAACAACAACAAAACTCATAAAACAATTATTGGAAGAATCACCTAAAAGGAATTTTCCGGAAAGCGTTGACCTTGCAATCAACCTTAAAAACCTGGATATGAAACTTCCTAAAAACAGAGTTGACCTTGAGATTGTATTACCGAAAGGTTTTGGCAAAGACATTAAAATCGGTGTTTTTGCAAAAGGAGAAGTAGCGCTCCAGGCAAAAGACGCCGGTGCTGCGTATGTTTTTGACGAAGGAGGTATACAATCTTTAATCGACGACAGTTCATATGCAAAAACGGTTGCTGACGAATGTGCGTTCTTTATTGCAGAAACTCAATTCATGCAGCAAATCGGTAAATCGTTAGGTACTGTTTTTGGGCCCAGAGGTAAAATGCCTGTTCCGCTTTTGCCGGGAAGAACCGTAGGGGATATGATAGATTCTAAAAGAAACGCAGTCCGTGTACGTTCGAAGGACAACTTGACATTTCACGTATCAGTCGGTCAAAGAGATATGAATCCTTCCGACTTGGCTGAAAATGTCGATACTGTCATATCAAGCATAACCCATGTTCTTGCTAAAGGAAAACACAATATAAAGTCTGTTTATGTTACAACGACTATGGGTACTTCAAAGAGGGTGATTTGAAATGAAGAAAAGTATCCACGGAACTGAACATATCCCGAAATGGAAAATAGACGAAATTCAAAACATCAAAGATTTAATTGCTTCTCACAGTATGTTCGGTGTTGTCAGCATCGAAGGAATAATGGCAAAACAAATTCAAAATATGAGACGCAATCTTCACGATTCAACTGTTTTGAAAGTGTCGAGAAATACTCTTATCAAAAGAGCAATCGAAGAATACGGAGGTGACGTTTCTAAAATGGCTGATTATCCGGAAGGACAAACAGCTCTTATTTTTACAAACGACAGTCCTTTTAAACTTTACAAAAAGCTTGAGAAGACTCAAACGCCCTCCCCGATAAAAGCAGGCGCAATTGCACCGGATGATATTGTCGTTGAAAAAGGACCGACCGGTTTTCCGCCGGGTCCGATTTTGAGCGTTTTGCAATCTGCAGGAATTCCTGTAGGAGTCGAAGCCGGAAAAATTGCGGTAAAAGAAACTAAAACCGTTTGTAAAGCGGGTGAAAAAGTTTCTTCAAAACTTGCAATGGCGCTCGCAAAACTCGACATTAATCCTTTAAAAGTCGGTTTGATTCTCCGTGCGGCATACGAAGACGGAATAATCTATATGCCCGACGATCTCGCAATAGACGAATCGGAATACTTCGACAAATTCGTATTCGGAGCCCAAAGCGCTTTCAACCTCTCGGTCAATGCGTCTTACCCGACAAGAGATACAATCGAGTCCATCATTTCCAAAGCACAAAGCGAAGCATTCAACTTGGGTGTTGAAGCCGTTATACTTGAAAAAGGTGTTATAGATACGCTTATTGCAAAAGCGGATTCGGAGATGTTTACAGTTGCAGGAATAGCGGCAGCTTCAAATCCGGATGCGGTTGATGCGGAAATTACGGATGCGCTCGGCGCGGCAGCCTCATCGGCAGCTTCAACTCAATCGGAATCGGTATCTGATGCTCCGGTTGAAGAAGAATCCGGTGATGAAGGTGAAGAAGAAAGCTCGTCTACAGAAGACGGTTTTGCAGGTCTTGGTGCCCTTTTTGGATGAATTGAATATTAATACAAATACATTTAAACAATATAATTTAAAATTTTAAAAAATTAAAAAATTTAATTTTTTTAAAAATTAAAAATTTATAAACAAATTATAAATTAAGAATTTATAAACAAATTATACATAACATTATTAGTAAGGTGAATTTTATGGAATATATATACGCAGCACTTTTGCTCCACAAAGCAGGTAAAGAAGTCACAGAAGATGCAGTATCTTCAGTTTTGTCAGCAGCAGGAATCGATGTAAACGACGCACGTGTAAAAGCACTTGTTGCAGCACTTGACGGTGTAGACATCGAAGAAGCAATCTCAAAAGCAGCATTTGCCGCACCGGCAGCAGCAGCCGCAGCACCGGCAGCAGCAGGTGAAACGGCAGCAGCCGCAGCTGAACAACCGGCTGAAGAAGAGGAAGACGACGCCTCCGAAGAAGACGGAATGGCCGGTCTTGGTGCACTCTTCGGATGATTTTTCTACATTAAACAAAAAGTTTTTACATAAATTTCGTTTGAAATTCAGTTTCGAATTTCAAACGTTTTTCTTTTTTTGATTTTTCTTTTTTAAAGATTATTCCGTTTTTGTAATTTTAAAACGAAGCGGTGTACATTTTTTCGTTTTTCCGGGAAAAACGGCGGCTGTTTTTTTTCGTGATTATGCGGTGCTTTTTGAGATTTTTTATGAGCCGTTTTTTTTTTATTTTTAAAAGAATTCCCCCGTTTCCGTTTTTTATTTTTCATTTAATACTCGGTTTCGTTTTTCTCTTTTTTAGAATATATCCGGCATCGTTTATTTTCGGTTTGTCCGGCGCTTTTTGAAATTTTTTAGAGCCGTTTTTTTTTATTTTTGAAAAACCCCTAGTTTCCGTTTTTTATTTTTTCAGTTAAATACGTCGTTTCGTTTTTCCCTTTTTTAAGAATATATCCGGCATCGTTTATTTTCGGGTTGTCCGGCGCTTTTTGTGATTTTTTTACAGCCGTTTTTTATTATTTTTGAAAAACCCATCGTTTCCGTTTTTTATTTTTTCATTTAAATACGTCGTTTCGTTTTTTCCTTTTTTAGAATATATCCTGCGCCGTTTTTTTAGGTGTTACGCGTTATTTATTTTTTTATTGTTTTTTGTTTTTTTTTATTGTTTTTCTTCATAACTTTTTTATATATTTAAGTCCGTTTATTTTCTGTTAATTCAATTTCTACTGCTTAATTTTTGGTGGTATTATGGACCTTAGAAAACTTGTATTATTGCATTCAAACGATATGCACGGCGATTTTTTTGCAGAAAAGCAGCATGATAAAATGGTTGGAGGGCTTTCTCTTTTAAGCGGTTATATAAATTCTGTCAGGACTAAATCTCCCAATACTGTTTTTGTAGTATCGGGCGATATGCTTCAAGGCTCAATTTTGGATACGGAGTATCGAGGTATTTCCACAATAGATTTGATGAATCTTTTGAAGCCGGATGTTGTTACTCTCGGAAACCATGAAATGGATTACGGTCTTTCACACCTTCTTTTTTTAGAGCGCTGTGCGAAATTTCCTGTAATTAATGCAAATCTGATGATAAAACCTACAGGAACTCGTCTTTTTAAGTCTCATCATATCATGGAATTAAACGGAATTCGTATTTTGTTTATCGGAATTATTACAGAAGATATTTTACATTTAACTCCGTCCGATCCGATTTTGTCTACTTTTGTAAATGTTCAGGAAGCGGCGTTGGAAGTTGAAAAAATATGCAACAATTATCATTCAATCGATATCGATTTAACAGTTCTTTTAACTCATGTCGGCTATGAAAATGATATAGAACTTGCAAAACTTTTGAGCCCGGACTTGGGCGTAGATATCATAATCGGAGGACATTCGCACACATTTTTAGACAAACCGACGAAGGTTAACAATATCCTTATTGCACAGGCCGGAGTCGGTACGGATTTTATCGGCCGTTTCGACCTTGTAATTAATATGGACACAAACTCGATTCACGAATACGAATGGAACTTGGTTCCGATAACGGACGAAACATGCCAACAAGATAAATTACTTAAACATTTGCTTTTAAATTATACCGAACAAATAGAAAACAAATATGATAAAATGCTTTGCAGAATGAAATCTTCTTTAAAACATCCGAACAGATATGAAGAAACACAAGCAGGAAACATGTTTGCAGATATACTTAAAAGCTCTACAGGCGTTGACTTGTTTATTTTAGGCTCGGGCTCTCTTAGAAAAGAGAACTTGCCCGAAATAGTCACTTTAAAAGAGCTTAAAGAATTTTATCCGTATGACGACAAAATATACGCTTTGAAAATTACCGGTTCCGATTTAAAAGAAATGATTACTGGTTTTTGGGATTTGTACTATCGCCAACTTACACACGAATTTTATCAATATAGTGAAGGGTTCCAAGTTGTTTTTGACTTTTCTACAGGCGATGTTTTGGATATCTTTTTAAACGGAAATCCTATAGTTGCCGATAAAGTTTACACAATCGGCCTTCAAAATTTCCATTTCTTAAATATGGAGAAAAATTTCGGAATTTCAATCGAAAGAGTTTCAAAAATTCGTGAGCCTAAGTGTGTGTGCACTTCCGCCATTCAAGTTTTTGAAGAATTTTTCTCAAATAATAATGATTTAGGCGGCAATGTAGTCGGAAGAATTCTGCAGTTGAACCACAACTTACAAGAGTCATAACCAATGTCGAAATTTAAACCTTTATTTTTAGCACATTCATTGTATCAAATGTTAGTCAGAAAGCGCCCGATTGCAATTTCTCATTCGGTCAATTCTAATTGCAATCTTCGCTGTTCTTTTTGTAATCAATGGCAAAACCCGGAAAAAGATATTTCGTTTGAAGAGGTATGTAACATTATCGATATGGCATACGATTTCGGAATTCGGGTTTATAACGCCTGGTCGGCAGAACCGCTTTTAAGGAAAGATTTGCCGGATATCATGAAATATGCCAAATCGCGCGGCATGACAACTATGATGATTACAAACGGAAAACTTTTAAAGAAAAGAGCTTTCGAACTTGTTGATATCGATTATGTTTCAGTTTCGATAGACGGACCAAGCGCTACTGAAAAAATTAGAGGTTTAAACTACGATGAGCTCGTTTCAAACATCAAATACGTAATAGAAAGCGGCGTTTTGAACAATCCGATTTTGATGAACGTTGTTGTAAGTTCACAAAATGTATACGATATCGAAGATTTGGTTTTATTTGCAAAAGATACAGGTTCCAGAATTTCGGTGGAACCTGTTCATATGCTCCAAGGAGCCGACACATCCGTAATAAAAAGTTTGAGTTTGTCCGATTCCGAAAGAAGATATGTTTTTTCGAAATTGCTTGAAATGAAAAAACAGGGCTATCCGATAATTCACTCAAAAACTTATCTTAAAAGAGCAATCGAAAATAAACGAAAAATCAATTGCTGCATTAATCAATCTATTTTAGGAATTGATCACAAAGGAAATCTTTATAATTGCAGAGTACATGAAAAACCTCTTGGAAATATATTGGAAAAAGGGCTTAAAACAGTTTGGGACGAATCGTCCGCCCAAAGGAAAAACATCTGCAATAAATGTCCCGGCTGTTTATTTTTCGGTTATGCGGAAAATAATTTGCTTTTAAATTATAATATTGAATCGCTGTTCGGTTACGAGTGGATGTAAATTCTGATAAAGAATAAAAACATTATATAATATAATGTCGTATTATATCACAACGTCATAATTTAATATATTTGTCGAAACGTCATAAATTTATAAATCGTAACTAAAAATTTCGTAACTAAAAATTTCGTAACTAAAAATTTTGTATCTAAAAATTTCGTATCTAAAAATTTTGTATCTAAAAATTTTGTATCTAAAAATTTCGTATCTAAAAATTTCGTATCTAAAAATTTCGTATCTAAAAATTTCGTATCTAAAAATTTCGTAACTAAAATTTTTGTATCTAAAAATTTTGTATCTAAAAATTTCGTATCTAAAAACTTAGTAGCTAAAAATTTTGCTAAAAAATATCGTAACTAAAAAAAATTGTTAAAAGTTGGTGATTAAAATGACTTTTCGCATAAAACGAATTAGTCTTCGTATACCTTTAATACTAATATTTATTTCTTTAATCTGTTTTACGGGTCTTGCGCTCGGAGCGGATGATTCAATTGAACTTAGAAGTTCGGTAATTTCTTACAATTCTTCCAATAACACGTTTAGCGGAGGCGTTATCACAAGTCCTCAAAATTATTCTCGTTCTATAATCGATGCAACGAATTTTGCAGGATTTTATTACAATCTCGATGACGATATAAGTACTGAACAATTTATTATAGACAAATCGGATAGCGGCAAAATCAATATACTGTATAAAACGAAACCCGTTTTTCAAAAGTTTGCATATCAAAACAATGACTGGAATGGTTTGGGATATTCTGCAATCGGTTTTTTTGCATCTCCGTACGTTGCTCTTTCAACTGAAACACTTTCAGTTTCTTCACCTGACAAGGGTGTAAATGCCGATAAAGTCGCACCTCTCGTACTTGACGACAGAGAAACGCACCAAATCAAAAAGGGCGAAAAACTGTCTTTAGGTAACGATTATTATTTAATCGTAAATGAAATAGATTTAAACGGTAAAACAGCTTGGGTTTCTCTATACAAAGATGATCGTGAAATCGACAGCGGTTTTTTGTCGTCTGACAATCCCACATGGGTTGTTGAGAAAAACGTACTTGGGGAAGATGTTGAAGTCTTCAGAGCCGGTCTTTCATCGGTTTTTCAAGGTTCTGAAACTGCTGTTGTAATTATAAGAGGTCTTTGGCTTGTCGATTTTGAAGATGCGTTTTCGGTTTCGTCGAGCAAAAAATACGGCAAATTTGAACCCGATACAATTAGTGAATCTTATTTGAGTTATAAAGCAGAAATACCTTTAAGCTTTCATAAAACGGACGATATCGGAAACGATATAAAAATAAGATTTTCGGACGGTTCCGGTTCTATTTATAAGTTTTATTTATACAAAGAATATACAAAACCGGGAAGTTATATAATCAGAAGTGCAGTCTGCGAATATCCGGGAAAATGTATATTTACTCCTTCTTCATTTTCAGGCCTTTATTACGATTTGGATGAAGATTTGTGGACAGAAGTAATAGAAATCGATTCAGACTCAAGTTCCGTTAAAAAAGGCAAATTGAAATATATGTCGTTTCCGGTTTCTAAAGAATATAATTTTGACGGCTGGACGTTCAGTTCTTCCGGGTCGCCTGATCGTTATTTCGTTTTGGGAATTTTCGGCGAACCTTATGTTCCGTTAAATTCGGTATATGGCTCTGAAAGTACGCTTCAGGCCGAAAAAGTTGCAAAACTCGTAATAGACAGCGATACTAAATACACGCTTCCGGTCGGTAAAAGTCTTGATTTGGGTTCAGGATATTCTTTAAAAGCGTCTGAGATAAATGTAAACGGCGGTATGGTTTGGCTCAATCTTTACAAAGACGGAAAAAAAATAGAGGAATCAATCGTTACGGCAGAAGGGCCGGCCAATTCAAGAACATGGGTTTTAGAAAGTAATGTATCCGGTGAAAGAGATATCCAAGTAATGCGTGTTCACGTGTCTCAAGTTTTCCAAGGTTTTGAAAAAAGCGTTGTTGAAATTAGAGGAATTTGGTTAATAGATTATTTGAATCCGGTATCTATTTCCGACAATTATGATTTCGGGAAATTTGAATACGACGGCTATTACGGTTACAATTTAGATCCGTCCGTTTCATTAACGCCATACAATATAAAAAGCGGTGCAAATTCTCACAAAGCTCTTATATTTTCAAACAAAGACAACATCTCTATCGGAAAAGATAAAGATGTAAATATCGGCGGAAACATATCTTTAAAGACATCCGGGGCAGGCTCAAAATATTATCTTTATGTTTTAAAAACAATCGAAGACAAAAAACCGTCGAGTTTCCCCGATACGAAAGTGCCTTCCGATACGAACGATTCAACAGATAATGTATCAGATACGAACGTTTCAAATAAAACAGATAAAACAAGCACGGATCCTCCGTCAAACGGCGATGTAAAAGATTCCCCGGACTTTTTAATAATTTCATCGATTGCAGCATTTGGTATATCAGCCGCTTTAGTAAAAAGAAATAATAGTAAAAAGAAATAATAAGAAAAGGAAATAACAGAAAAAAAGATTCTAAAAAGAAAAAAAGTAAAAAGTAAAAAAGACGGATTGTATTTTAAAAAATACAATCCATTTTTTCCTTTTAATAAAATAGATTTCCTTTTAAATAAAAATAAAGCACAAAAACTTGAAAGGTACAGCGTTTAAATTTGTGCTTAAGGTGATTTTGTGACTTTTCTTCTTTCAAACAATGTTTACGACAATGATAAAACAGTATCAGGTTTAATATTTTCATATAATGAAGACGGTCCTGACATTTTTGAAGGAACTGTTTATGTAAAATCCGGTATTATTTGCGATATTGTAGAGCACCCCGTTTCTTCTTCAAATTGGATTCTTCCTCGTTTTGTAAATGCACACACGCATATCGGTGATTCAATTTTAAAAGATCCGCCTTTGGGTGTTTTGTCTCCTTCGGGAAATACAGTTTATAAGGATCTTGATTCACTTGTAAAACCTCCTTTTGGTTTAAAACACAAAGTTTTATCTAAAACAGATCCGTCGTCACTCATTTTTTCAATGACCAATTCAATAAGGCACATGCATTCAAACGGTATCGGTTTTTTTGCAGACTTTCGTGAAAACGGAAATTTCGGAATTGACCTTTTAAACGATTCATATGCCGATTCAAATGTCGATATCGATTATTTTGTTTTGGGACGTCCGGATTTAATCCCAAATTCAACTTTCTCTAAATCCGAGATGTCTAAATTAGAAATGTCCGAATATATTGATTCGTTTTTAAAAATAATCACTCATTCCGACGGAGTCGGAATGAGCGGTTCAAACGATATTTATTTTCCGTATTTGCAAGAAGTTTCCTCTATTTCGAAATCAAAGGATAAAACGTTTGCAATTCATGCAGGAGAAAAGGATTCATCCGACATAGAAAACTCAATTTCGTTAAACCCCGATATTTTAATTCATATGACTCATGCCGATTCAAACGCTATTTCGAAAATATCCGATTTAAATATTCCGGTTGTAGTTTGTCCGGGTTCAAATCTTGTAACAGGCGTCGGGAAAGCTCCGATTTCAGACTTTTTAGATAAAGAAATTTTAGTTTCGGTAGGAACCGACAACATAATGCTAAATTCTCCCGACATGTTTGAGGAAATGAGAATTTTATCAAAACTCTTCAATTTGCCCGATGACATTATATTTAAAATGTGTACGGCATCAGGTGCCAAAACATTTAATTCCTATAGGGGCGGAACAATTGAAGTCGGCAAAAAAGCAGATTTGATGATTTTAAACGGCAAGTCTTTAAATTTGTCAAACGTATACAATCCGCTTTCCGGATTCGTAAGACGAGCAGGACCGGAAGATATTATAGGAATACTGTAACATTTATATTGTAATGATACTGTAATATATTTCAATTTTATTGCAATCTCATTTCAATTTCATCGCAATATATTGAAATTTCGTTTCAATTTCATTGTAATATATTGAAATTTCGTTTCAATTTCATTGTAATTTCATTGTAATGTTATCAATTTCTTAGAAACATTTATATTTTATAATACTTAGGTATACTTTAATTTTAATCATAAATTAATCCTAGATTAATTAATGTTTTATCTGTTTGATTAACATTTGATTAACATTTGTTTAAGATTTGTTTAAAATTTGTTTAAAATTTGTTTAAAATTTAACCTATGTTTTATAAAATTTTTCAATATTTTATTAATTAAAAAAAAGAAGGTAATATTATGAGTAAAGTTTATAGTAATATAGTTGTAGCTACTGACGGAACAGAGTATGTTAAAAAGGCAGTTGATTATGCAGTCGATATTTCGAAAATGTCGGGTGCAAAATTGCACGGAATATATGTAACTGACATATCGACTATCTCTCCTACAAGCACTGAATGGGTTTTAGTTTCCGAAAATTTAAAAGCGGAATCTGACGAGGCTTTGTCTTATATTCGCAAAAAAGCCGAGGAGTCAAATGTCGAAGTCGAGCTTGTAAATACGGAAGGAAATCCTGCAAACGAAGTCATAAAGTATGCCAAAAATATAAAAGCAGATATGATCGTTGTAGGAGCTGCAGGTAAAAAGGCAGTTGAACGCCTTCTTTTGGGTAGTGTTTCCGAAAAAATAGTCAGAAACTCCGAAATTCCCGTTTTGGTAGTTCGTTTAAATCACTAAAATCACTATATTTTTATTTTTTATAATTTTTTTATTTTTTATATTTTTAATAATTTTCATTATTTTATTTGGTGTGCTTTTATGAATGTCTTAAAAGTCGAAGATATTATGGTAAAAGATGTTTACAGTGCTTCACTTCCCGGCACGAGAGATGATGTTTTAGACATTCTTCGTAATAAAAATATATCCGGTGTTCCTGTACTTAAAGATGATAAAGTTGTAGGAATCGTTTCAAGAACGAATATTTTAAAAAATCCGGAGGAAGAACAATTAGCGCTTATAATGTCTCGAAATCCTATAACGATAAATTTAGGCAGTACTATATTTGATGCCGCCCGTCTTCTTTATGAGAAAAAAATAAGGCGTCTTCCGGTTGTAGAAAACGGAAAACTTAAAGGTCTTATTACAACATCGGACGTTATCTCTTCAATTTCTAAAATGGGTATCGATTCTCAAATTAAACCTTATGTTAAAGAAAATGTTTATACGATTTGGACAGGAACTCCGCTTTCGATAGTTTCTTATCAAATGCAGCTGGCAGATGTAAAAGCATGTCCCGTAATCGATTCCGATATGAATTTGGCCGGTATTTTGTCTGACAGAGATATCGTAAGTGCAAGTGTTATTGAAGATCGTGTAGAAAAATCCGACATGTCTTCCGGAACAGACGACGATGACTGGACTTGGGAATCAATGCGTGATATTCTGAATATTTATTACAGCGTTTCAAAAGTTCGTCTTCCCCCAGGCAAAGTTGCGTCCGATTTAATGGTTAAAAATCCAATAACGGCTATGCCGATTTCAAAAGTCGGTGATTGTGCTCTTCGTATGAGAAGAAATAAAATCGATCAAATGCCTATCGTAGATACGGACGGAAAGCTTTGCGGAATTCTTCGAGACCACGATTTGTTAAAAGCTTTAATAGATGCTGAAGATGAAGTACTTGATGGTTAAACATCATAATTTTCGGATTGGTTGTTTTTTATGTCTTTAATGCCGTCTTTTGTAAGAAAATCGTCAAATTCGGTCGTACGACCTTTTATTTTTATAAACTCCGCAATGTCTACTGACGGAAAAATTGCAACAAAGGAGCGCAGGCAAACGAAAATATCGGGATCCCTTGATTTTAAAAGAGTAGATGTACTCAGAGCAAAATCGGATGCAGTGATGGTCGGAATCGGAACGGTTATCTCAGACGACCCGAGTCTTACTGTAAAATCACCTAAATTAAGAGAATAGCGTACAAAATGCGGTTTGGAAGAAAATCCGATTCGAATCGTAGTTGACAGCAAAGCACGTACTCCGATTGACTCCGATCTTTTTATAAAAGGCTCGGGCACAAGAATTATAGTAGTTTCAAAATCTGCTCCGAAAGATGCCGTTGAAAAGCTAAAAGAAAAAGCCGTTGTAATCGTTGCAGGGGATATACGTGTTGATATTAGTGAAATGTGTCAAAAGCTTAAAAATTTCGGCATTGATAATCTAATGGTCGAAGGAGGCTCCACTCTTAATTTCTCATTGATAAAAGAGGGAGTTGTTGATGAAATACTTTTGTTTGTTGGAAACAAAATAATCGGTGGAGACAAATCCCCCACTTTTGCGGGCGGCGAAGGTTTTACTGAAGAAGAAATCATTAATCTGAATCTCGAAGGATTTGAAAAAATAGACGACGGAATTTTGCTAAAATGGTCCGTCAATAACCGAATTTAAAAATAGTATTTTTTCTTTTTATTTTTTCCATTTATTTATCTATCTATTTATTTATCTATTTATTTTTTCATTCACTATTTTTATAATTTCCGCCATACAAATTGCGGCGATTTCTCTTCCCCCTTTTGCACTCATTGTGCTTATTGTCGGTGTATCTACGCTCATTTCTCTTAAATACTGTTTTGATTTGTTCTGAGTTCCTGATCCGCCGGGAAAAGCTAAAACGGCAGCCGGTTTTAATCCTTTGTCTATGAGTCTTGTAACACTTAAAAGTGCCGCTTCGTCATACCCTGTTAATATTATGCTTTCGTTCAATTCGTTTCCGAGCATTAAAAAACCGGCAGCAGGTTCCGTGATATTATACTTTTTGCTCATTTCTTTTGAGCCTTTTAGTTTTCCGACATAAACGATATCGGGTACTTTTAAGTTTAATTTTTTCCCGGTTTTTTCGGAATTATCGATCTCTTCTTTATAAATTTTGCGAAGTTCTTCTTCTATCAAATATATAATTGATTCCGAATCGGTGTATATTTTTTCATTTCTTTTTATTGCAACACCGCAAGACGTAACCGGGTCTTTTATAAATTTGAGTATATCGTAATACTGTGTATCTCCAGTTTTTAAAACACATGCTTGGCATATTCTGTCTTCGCTTTCAATGTCGTGTATTTCTTTAAATAGCGGTTTATTTTTTTCAGATTCTGTTGGTTCTGCAATTTCTTTTTCGTCCGAAGTACACAAATCGTCATAGATTTCTTCAATCGATTTTATCTCGGTATTTTTTGAATTTTCAGTTTTTAATTCAGTTTCGTTTGATTCTTTAAATTCCATTTAAATTACCGTTCCTTTCATTTTTCTTTATTATTTTAAATTCTTTATTATTTTAAATTCTTTATTATTTTAAATTCTTTATTATTTTAAATTCTTTATTATTTTAAA
>JAAYST010000007.1 GCA_012518265.1 Candidatus Methanofrustulum fimipullorum
ACAAGATACAATAGAGATAATACAAGATACAATAGAGATAACGGATAATTATGAGCAATGTTAAAAAAATAAAATATCATTTTTCAGGATGCGGTGCATCGTTTAGTGATTCCGACGTTGTTGTTTTCGGTGCTCCTTTTGACGGGACGGTCTCTTTTAGACCCGGAACTCGTTTCGGGCCTTCGGCGATGCGACCCGATTCCTACGGCCTTGAGACCTATTCTCCGTATTTGGACGACGACCTTTCAAATTACAAAACCTGTGATTTCGGTGACATCGTTATGCCGTACGGTGACAAAGACTTGGCACTTTTAAGAATTTATGAAACGACCAAAAAGATATTATCGGCCGGAAAAAAACCTTTAATGGTTGGAGGCGAGCATCTTGTAACATACGGCTCGGTTCGAGCCGTTTTTGAAAGTTACGAAGATTTACATATAATTCATCTTGATGCGCATACCGATTTAAGAAAAACGTATTACGATGTAGAATTGAATCACGCAACAGTTATCAAAAAATGTTATGATATTTTAGGTGACGGTCGTATTTTCCAATTCGGGATAAGGTCCGGTGCTAAAGAAGAATTTCATTGGGCCAAAAAAGGTCATGTAACCCTTCACAAATACGATCTTGAAGGACTCGATTCCGTTTGTAAACTTTTAAAAGACAAACCGGTTTACATCACAATAGATTTGGACGTTTTGGACCCGTCAATTTTCCCGGGAACAGGAACACCTGAACCCGGAGGAATCACATTTAAAGAACTCATAGAAGGTTTTTCCTACTTTTTAGAACTTGAAAACATAGTCGGAGCCGATCTCGTAGAACTTGCCCCAAATTTAGACCCAAGCGGAGTTTCAACAGCGGTTGCGTGCAAATGCTTACGAGAAATGATTTTAATCATGAATAAAAAATAAAATATATCGAATAAAATAAAAATAAACAAAAAAATAAAATCAAAAATCAAGAATTAATTTTCGATTTTTGATTCTATTTGAACCTGCTAAAATTTTGCTTCGCAAATTTTTAGCCGTCTTTTTTTATTTTACTTTAAATCATTAATTAATATTTCGGCTATTTTTTCTCCGGACAGTAGCATTCCGCCGAATATCGGTCCCATTCTTGGTGATCCGTAAACTGCATTACATGCCATTCCGGTTACATATAAATTATTATATACTTTTTTAGTGTTTTTGAGTATTTCAGCTTCTCCACGTTCTGCCCACATTGATTTTTCTCCCATAATCTTTCCGGTAGGCGTGTTTAATTTAGGTCCGATTTTTTCTTGAACAATTTTTACAACTTCGCACGGGTGTCCTGTAGCATCTATGACTGCTTTAGCTTCAACAGCCAGCGGGTCTATATGAAGTCCCGATGATTCAATAGTGCTCCAGTTTATTACTAAGCCTTTAATATCTTCATTTCTTATCATCACATCTTCTACACTCATTAAGTTGAAAATTTTAAGTCCGGCTTTTGTAGCTTTTGAGCATAGAGTAGAACACGATTCAATAGAGTCTGCGATGTAGTAGTTTTCTTGGAATTTTTTAGTTTTTATTTCGAATTCATCAAGAATTCTTTTACCGTCTTCTTGTACAACTATTTTATTGAACATCATTCCACCTCCCCACATTCCGCCACCGATAGTGAGTTTTCTTTCAAACAAAGCTACTTTAAAACCGGCTTTGGCCAAATAATAACCGGCAGTTACACCTGAAGGCCCTCCACCAACTATAGCCACATCAGCTTCTAAATAATCAATTAGTTCGTTCATATATTCTTCAATTATAGCCTTTGATACAACTATTTCTTCTATTTTCGTCATTTTATCACTTTCATAATTTCGATTATAAAAACTTAGTTTTGAATAAATTTTAGTTATTTTTTTCCTCTCTAATTATCTCTTTTCCTTTTTATTCTTTTCCTTCCCTTTTTATTTTTTCAATTCTTTTTTATAACCTTAATCAAAAAATAGTTTTATTATTTCAATAACTTTCTATAACTTTCTTTTATTTATTTTCACTTAAAATAAAAACCCCAAAAGATAAAAAACCCCGAAAAAATAAAATCCGAAAATAGTATGGTCGTTCGAAGACCGGTCATACGATTTTTTTGTTTTTCAATTTATTTCTCTTTTTTTCTTGTTTTTTTGTATTAATGTATCATAAAAATTCTTTAATTCATGTCAACAGGTTTATATATGTTTACACACTAATATGAATCATAAACAATACGAATTTACACTCATTTCGATTAACTGAGGCATAGGTAATTGTAAGCAAGTGTAACAATTAGCTTTTAGATTATTATTCTTCATGTTTTAATCGTTTAGTGCTTGTATTGTTTGTATACAAAATTAACGCTTATTTATAATTAATATATTTATATATCAATAATTTATAAACTTTTGTTTATAATTTGTTTATTATATTATTATAAATTGTTTAAGCGATTTAAAATGAATTGACGTTTATTTTTAACATTACTGTTACTGTAGAACTGTAATTACTATAATTGCAATAATTACAATAATTACAATAATTGCAATAATTACACAAATTATCGGTTGTTAAAAATAAAACATAAAAACTTAAAACTTTAAATTAAATAATCGGTTAAAATAGCTTAGGTTTATATACCTTTAATTGATTAATCTTAATCGTAAAAGTAATACTTTCTATACAATTTTAAAAATTGTTGATTTATTGCTTTTGTTAAAATTAATATAAAATCAATAAATTCTATAATATAA
>JAAYST010000060.1 GCA_012518265.1 Candidatus Methanofrustulum fimipullorum
AGATTTAAAAAGATTACTTAGATTTAAAAAGATTACTTAGATTTAAAAAGATTACTTATAAATATAGAGTATACATAAATTTATCTGGTATAAAAATATATACCTACATACATAAAATTATATGGTAAATTAATTTAAAATTATAAAAAAATTATAAAAAAAAATAAAAAAAATAAAAAAAATAATACCGAAATCACTAAAAGGAGCTAAACTATGTCCGAAGTTAAAGAATACAAAAGCGATATTGAAAATAAAGAAGATTTGTATGGCGATTCATATGATGACGATTCAAATGAAGATATACCTATCAAAATAAAAGAAATTGAGCCTGAAGAAGGCGAAGTTGTAGGTTTTATAAAATATAAACCCGAAAAAAACAAAAAGGCAAAAAAATGGATAGACAAACTTCCGACTTCAAAAGTAAACGCATTCATTAAAACAAAAGGAACTTCTAAAAAGGGTAAACCTGAAAAGCAAAAAAGCAAAAAAAAGAAGAAGTCCAAAAACGACATTGCAATTAAAATTTTAATATTCTTGTTAGGATTTGCTGCCGCATATGTAATTTTCTGTTTAATTTTAGGATACAAAAAACCGGGCAAAACAGAAGCAAAAGCATACGAAAAAAATACATTCCAAACATTACTTGAATTAGTAATTCCCTCAATTACAATCATAAAAGCGTTGAAAAGAATAGTTAATCAAAAAACAAAATAAATTATAATAAATTAAATTAATAAAATAAATTATAATAAATTTGTAATAAAATAAATTATAATAAATTTGGTGAATAAAATGTCCGCAATTATCATATTAAATTATAAAACGTATAACGAATCGACCGGAGAAAATGCAGTAAAACTTGCAAAAATCTGTGAAAGTGTTGCAAAATCGTCGGGAGTTAAAATTGCCGTAGCACCTCAAATCGCAGACTTGTACAGAGTTGCAACTGCTGTTGAAATTCCAGTATTTTCTCAGAACTTGGACGTTGTCGGCCCGGGAAGTTTTACAGGACACGTATATTCAAAAAGCTTATGCGATGCAAATGCCGCAGGAACTCTGTTAAATCACTCGGAAAAAAGAATGACACTTGCAGATATTGAAAAAGCCGTAAGATATGCAAGAAAATGCAGTCTCCTTTCAGTCGTCTGTACAAACAGCATAAAAACATCTGCCGCCGCTTCATTATTCGATCCTGATTTTGTAGCGGTCGAGCCGCCGGAACTGATCGGAACGGGAATTCCGGTCTCAAAAGCAAATCCGGAAATTGTATCCGACACCGTTGAAGCCGTAAAAAACATTAACAAAGACGTAAAAGTATTGTGCGGCGCCGGAATTTCAAAAGGAGAAGACCTAAAAGCAGCACTCGAATTGGGAGCCGAAGGCGTTTTATTGGCATCGGGAATTATAAAAGCAAAAGACCCGAAAGCAGCACTCGAAGACCTTGTCAGCATGATTTAAAACAAAAAAATAAAATAAACAAAAAAATAAAACAAACAAAAAAATAAAAAACGAACCTGAAAGGTAATGAAATGAAATGTATAATATTATCAGGCGGAAGCGGCACAAGGCTTTGGCCGCTAAGCCGAACTTATTATCCGAAACAGTATATAAAAATCGCTGAAAACGACTTTTCGTTATTTCAAAAAACTTTTAAAAGATGCTTAAAGCTTACAGGCGGAAACATAGACGATATATATATTGTAACTAATGAAAAGCAAAAGTTTTTAATATACGGGCAAATTGAAGAAATGGGATTTGACCCTATAGAAGAAAACGTACTCATTGAGCCGATGTCAAAAAACACATTGCCTGCAATAGCTTATGCCGTTTTTGAAATTTCAGGTAAAAGTAAATTAAATGAAACCGTTGCCGTATTTCCGTCGGATCACGTAATTTTAAACGAAACCGAATTTTTAAAAACCGTTCAAATTTCCGAGAAATTAACGGAAAAATATATAGTAACTTTTGGAATAAAACCGGACATTGCGCATACAGGATACGGATATATTTCTCCCGGCGATAAAACGGAATGCGAAATCGGGTTTATTGTTTCCGAATTTAAAGAAAAGCCGGATTACGAAAATGCCATTAATTATATAAAATCAGGATATTTATGGAATTCGGGAATGTTTTTATTAAAAACGGATACGTTCAAACAAGAATTAAATAAATATTCGCCTGATATATACTCCTCTTTTTTTGACGAAAAAAATACTCTTTTTGAAAAATTTAAAAACGCCAAAAGCATATCGATCGATTACGGCCTTATGGAAAAGTCAAATTTGGTTGCAACCGTTTTGCTCGATTGCGGTTGGAACGACATGGGAAGTTTTGATTCATTTTACAAACAATATAAAGATTTGGCGGACGAATCAGGAAACATCACGATTTCCGGGGAAAATATACCGGACGATTCCAAAAACAATATAATTTACACGGACAAAAATAAAATCGTGAATTTAATTGGCGTAAACGACTTTATAATAATCGACACCGATGATGCTCTTTTGATTGCAAAAAAAGAAGAGTCTCAAAAAGTTAAAAAAACTGTTGAATTCTTAAAAGCCGAAAAAAATAAAAGTGTCGACTTTCACACAAAAGTATATAGACCCTGGGGCAGCTATCGAATATTAAACGAATCCGACACTTACAAAATAAAAGAAATACTCGTTTTGCCGGGAAAAAAATTAAGTTATCAAATGCATGAATACAGAACGGAACACTGGTCCGTTGTAGAAGGAGTTGCAAAAGTAACTCTTGACGGAAAAGTTTTTGAATTGAAAAGCGGAGAAAGCACATACATCCCGATTAGAGCAAAACACAGACTTGAAAATCCCGGAAACAAAATCCTAAAAATAATAGAGTCGCAAATAGGAAAAAAATGCACGGAAGACGATATTATAAGATTCGATGACGAATGGGGAAGAAAATAAAAAAAATAAAACGAAATCCGGTCTTTTTTAATAAAATAATAAAACGAAATCCGGTTTTTCTTGAAAAAAACAATAAAACGAAATCCAGGTTTTTCTTGAAATATAAAAAACGGACGAACGAGAAATCACGAAAGCGGCCCGCACAAAAACAAAAAAGGAATACGATTTTTTTTGAAAATTAATAAACAAATGCGAAGGTAAATCGTCAAAAAAGGAAAAGCCGCGTTGCGGCTTTTCCTAAAAATAAATAAAACGAAACTACAAAATTGGGCCACCGACACTAAAACCGTAAAGGAAAAGAATAAAACGTAGCAACCGTTAAAATCCTAAAAAAAATAAAACTAATCCGGATTTTTTTTAGGAAAAACAATAAAACGAAATACGGTTTTTTCTTAAAATATAAAAAAACGGGGCGACCGAAAAATCACGAAAACGACCCTTGCGAAGAAGAACAAAAACGAAACGCCGATTTTTTCCAAATAAAAAAAACGAAACTTAAACTTCATAAAAGAAAATATAAATCCTTTTTGCTTTTTTTATAAAAAATAAAATAAAAATAAAATAAAAATAAAATAAAAATAAATGTAAAAAAATATAAAAAGTTTTAAGTACAAACTAACTAATTATTATTACAAATAAATAAATAATTAAATAAATAATTAAATAAATAATTAAATAAATAATTAAAAGTTAAAAATTAAAAATTAATTTAAAAAATACAAATTAAAACCGGAGGAATACAATTGTCAATTGACACAATCAATCAAAACGGAAACAATTTAGAAAACAATCTTGTGAAAGACTATATAAATTTAGCAGATCTTGCTCCGACAAGAAACGAAGCGATTAAAAAAATTGCTATGATTGCTGAAAATAAGAAAAAACTGGGAAAAAAGATTTGATTAATTTTTTAATCAAATCTTTTTCTTATCGAGTCCGCATGTGCAAAAAGTCCTTCCGTTTCTGAAAGGGAAATTACGGCGTCTTTAATTTTCGAAAGCCCTTCTTTGTTTATTTTTTGAATTGTTGAAAATTTCATAAACGAAAGTACGTTTAAGCCGGAGTGGATTTTTGCATATCCCGATGTCGGCAAAACGTGGTTTGTACCTGACGCATAATCGCCTGCGGGAACAGGTGCATAATCTCCGACAAAAATCGACCCTGCATTAATTATTCTATCCAATACCGAATCTTCAATCGATTCGTCGACCATAATTTGCAAATGCTCAGGCGCATATTCGTTTGAAAACGAAATACATTCGCCAATCGATCCGATTAAAATTGCGGAATTTTCAAGCGCTTTTTGAATTATGTCGGCTCTTTTTGCAAATTTCATTTCAGCTTTTACGCATTCATATACATCTTTTGCAAATTTTTCAGATGTGGTTACAAGAATTGAAACGGAGTAGGGGTCGTGTTCCGCTTGTGCCGAAATGTCGGCCGCTACAAAAGACACATTTGCCGTTTCATCCGCAATAATTAAAACTTCACTCGGACCTGCAGGAAAATCGATTTCTGCGAAATCTCGAACCATCTTTTTAGCTTCTGTTACAAAAACATTCCCCGGTCCCACTATTTTGTCAACCGGATAAATCGTTTCGGTTCCGTACGCCATCGCAGCTATCGCCTGTGCACCGCCAACTTTGTAAATTTTATCGGCGCCTGCAATTTTCGCTGCCGCAATCGTAAGCGGATGAACTCGTCCGTCAGACATGGGCGGAGTACAGATTATTACTTCCGAAACCCCTGCAACTTTCGCCGGCAAAACTGTCATCAAAACAGTCGAAGGATAGCTTGCACGCCCGCCCGGGATATAGCACCCCGCTCTGAAAATCGGCGTTGCTTTTTGTCCCAAAACAATTCCTTCATTATATTCCCCATACCAAACAGGCTTAGGCAATTGCGATTTATGGAACTGTCTTATATTATCTGCCGCCGTATTCAAGTGTTTCATAAGTTCGGAATCGACTAAACGAAGCGCCTCTTCCGTCTCATCTTCACTTACTTCAAGCGAATCGAGATGAACTTTGTCAAATTTTTCGGTGTATTCAAACAACGCCGAATCTTTCCTTTTCTCAACATTTTCAAGAATTGAAAAAACAGATTCCCGAACATCGGAAAGGCCGCGGCCCCTCATAATTAATTTCTCTTTTTCAATATCGGTCAAATCAGAAATATACTTAAATAACATAAAAGACACCAAATAAAATAATAAAATAATAAAATAAAATAATAAAATAAAATAATAAAATAATAAAATAATAAAATAATAAAATATATAGAATATAAACAACAAATTCATATAAAAAAGAATCCGTATTAAATACGACAAAACAGCTTATATAATTTAAATAGTTGTAATTGCCTTGTTTACATAGTTTTACAAACAAAAAAAACAAAACAAACAAAAACAAACAGAAACAAAAACAAACAGAAACAAAAACAAAATATACAAATGATTATAAAGGAACTGAAAGCAGATGAAAGTACCGTACTCGAATTTAGCCTGTACCGCA
>JAAYST010000061.1 GCA_012518265.1 Candidatus Methanofrustulum fimipullorum
GAAAAAGGAAAAAGAAAAAGGAAAAAGAAAAAGGAAATGAAAAAGAGTGTTTTAAATTCAGTCGAACGACTGAATTTAAACGTTTAGAATTTGGAATTTAGATTTTAAATTTAAGATTTTAGAAATTTAAAGAAATATCTTTAATCTCTAATTTAAAGAAATACCTTTAATCTCTTTTAATTTTTATCTGATTCCAACAGTTGGGGTTTTGCGATTAATCGTACGTCTCCGGTTCCCATTTTTATCGGTTGTCCGACTATTACGTTTTCTGTAACTCCTTGTAAGCTGTCTACGCTTCCGCGAAGGCCTGCGTCAAGTATGTGATTTACGGTTACTTCGAATGCAGCTCTTGCAAAGACAGAGGCTTTTTCTCCGGAAATTCCGTGCCTTCCTATTTGTTTTACTTCGCCGTCACTTGTCATCAAATCGGCTACAAGCATGATGTGACGAATGTCTACTTCAAGTCCTTGTTCGTTTAATGTGTTTGTGGCTTCGGAAATTATGGCGTTTCTGGCAGCTTCGATTCCGAATACTTCAAATATTTCATTTATGTTGTTTGTGGTCGTTCGGGCCATGTCAACACCTTCGACCTGAATTACTTGCTCAAGAGCGGATCCTTCTGTGTAAAGAATGTATTCGTCGTCAGGAGAGTTGCTTTCTTTTCTCATAACAACACGTTTAATCGAATCGATTCCTTTTAAAGTGATGTCACGTAATTTTTTGTCCATTTGGAACAAATCACGATAAGGAGAATCGCTTCCGGCAGGTTCAATTACGATTTGATTGATTTCGGGAGCATCGGATATTCTGCATTTTGAGTCCATTTTTTCATGAAGTTTTGTCAAAACGTCGTCAAATGTAATGTCACGTCTTCCCATTTGTCGCTTTTTCAAATCTACAATAATTCTAACATAAGATATATCTACAGTTACATCGGCGATATGGTCAATCGTTGTTGCTTCGATATTCCATGCGACTTTTTGAGCCAATTCTTTATTAAACGCATAATTGGAAATGTCCGATTTGTCTTCTCTTTCGTTTTCTAAATAAATCGTCATAGTAGGTGTACTCGGAATTTTTCTCGCATCAACAATTTCAATAAGACGAGGAAGACCTAAAGTTACGTTAATTTCGGCAACCCCTGCATAGTGAAACGTTCTCATTGTCATTTGAGTACCCGGCTCTCCAATCGACTGAGCTGCAACGACACCGGCTGCATCGCACGGTTCTACTCGTGAAAAACTGTAGCCTGTAATAACACGTTCAATTGCTTCATCGAGCTGTTTTGCCGTTACGTTAAATGCAATTGCGTCTTCGACAATAGTTCTTTTAATGTTTTTAGGCAAATTAAGCGGTTCGACTTTTTTGGTAATTTGACTTTCCGTTAAAGCTTTGGTTGTCATAATTCAGGCCTCCTTTTCCTTTTTATCCTCTTTTTTATCCTTCGTATCCTTCTTTTTAGTTACACTTCTGAAAATACGATGAATTGCTTCCGGTTTTGAGAAATCGCTTTTCGTCGGGTCAACACCGTCTTCTCCATAAAGGAATTGTATAACAACACCTCTTGTGTCTCGAACGGAATAATCACGCTGAACTTCAAGGTCTTGAAGAGCGCTCACAAGCCTTCTTTGCAAATAACCGGACTGAGAAGTACGAACTGCAGTATCTACAAGCCCTTCACGACCTCCAATTGCGTGGAAAAAGAATTCGGTCGGACTCATTCCTTCTTTGTAACTAGAATTTACAAAACCGTGTGCGGCTGCGCCTAAGTCCCCGCTAGGGAAGTGAGACAAAGTACGACCGTGATAACCTCTGTTAATACGAGCACCACGTACCGCCTGTTGTCCGACACAAGCAGCCATTTGCGTAATGTTTAAAATTGAACCTCTTGCACCGGATCTTGCCATTAAAGCCGCCGGGTTTTCAAGAGTCATATGCGAGTCCGCAATCTTACCTGCTTTGTCACGAGCCTTACCAAGTTCCTGCATAATTCTCATCTCAAGCGTTTCTTCAAGAGAACGACCCGGTATTACTTCAAGCTCTTCGTTATTGTATAAATCGACAAGCTCTCTTACTTTTTTCTCGGCAATCGACAAACCTTCATCAATTTGAATAATTGCTTCTTCGGGTATATCCTCATCGGCAAGACCGAAACTGAGACCGGATCTCATAATTGCACGAACCGAAAGCTTTGTCGCATCATCGATAAATTGTGCACCGCGTGATGTTCCGTATTCTTTTATAATAGTGTCTAAAATTTTTGCTTTAAACGCACCGATTGCCGCTTCATCGATAGTTCCTTCAATCAACTGACCGTCACGAATTACAACGTAAGAGTCTGTTTTTTTGTCTTCTTCGATATCTTTTACACCGATTGAAGAACTGAATTCGACATTCAAATCATCGGGAAGAATCATACTGAAGATTTGCTTTCCGGTCCAATAAGGCTCGCCGTCTTCAAAAGTTCCGGCAGGATCGGGAAGTTCGCGTATATCGGTTTTCTTTAAAAGTTCCAATGCATCGTTTTTACTGATCCTGTTGTTTATATCATTGTCTTTTCTTGTCAAAAGGAACATACCGGAAATGTGGTCGTGAATTCCTCCGATAATCGGACCTCCGAAACGAGGCGACAAAATGTTTTCCTGTACCAAAAGTAAAATACGCGCTTCCGCTCTTGACTCTTCTGTCTGAAGAACGTGCAAGTTCATCTCGTCACCGTCAAAGTCGGCGTTGTAAGGCGGACAAACAGCCGGGTTTAAGCGGAACGTTTTACCCGGAAGAACTTTTACAAAGTGAGACATAATACTCATTTTGTGAAGAGAAGGCTGACGGTTGAACAAAACTATATCTTTATCTTGTAAATGTCTTTCAACAATCCAACCAGGTTCAAGCCTTTCACAAACGTCTTCAGAATTTATATCTGTTATTTTAATACGTCCTCCGTCAGGTCTTATAACATAATTTGCTCCCGGATAATTTGAGCCGTTCATAATTCTCTTTTTCAAAAACGGCATATTTCTCTCAGTCACGTTTTCAGGAATCGTCAAAACTTTTGCAATATCGAGCGGAACACCGACTTCGTTAATACTCAAATCAGGGTCGGGCGAAATTACAGTACGTGCCGAGAAGTTTACACGCTTTCCTGCAAGACTTCCTCTGAAACGACCTTCTTTTCCTTTCAAACGCTGAGAAAGAGTTTTTAAAGGACGACCCGAGCGGTGTCTTGCAGGCGGAATTCCGGAAACCGAGTTGTCGAAAAACGTTGTAACGTGGTACTGTAAAAGCTCCCACAAGTCTTCGATAATAAGTTGCGGCGCACCTGCATCTCTGTTTTCTTGAAACCTTTGATTAATTCTTATAATATCTACAAGTTTGTGAGTCAAGTCGTCTTCACTTCTTTGACCCGATTCAAGAGTAATTGAAGGTCTGACCGTTACAGGAGGAACAGGCAAAACTGTCAATATCATCCATTCCGGCCTTGCGTTTTCAGGATCCATTCCGACTACACGAATATCTTCGTCCGGAATATTTTCAAATCTGCTTCTAATTTCAGTAGGCGTGAGTTTTACGCCGTCTTCTATATAATCGGTCGGCTTTTCAAATTTAATATCCTTTTGCAATTCAAGGCAATAAGGGCATTCTTTTACTTTGCTTGCCTCTTTGAAAACTTCATTTATTACATTGTCCGGCATATGGCCTATTTCTTCTACTTCCGCAAGCTTTTCAAGGTAAATCGTTTTTCTTTCCTGTTCAAGCAAAAGACGGCTGCAATTCCAACAAATTGAACGAAGAAGTTTTCTTAAAACTTTATTAAAACCGACATGAATTACAGGGACTACAAGATCTATATGTCCAAAGTGACCGGGGCAATCGCCCGCTTTTTCATGACATGTTGAACATTTAAGACCGGGGTCGATTACACCCAATCGTTTATCCATTAAACCCATGTCAATCGGATAGTTATCCTGATCATATGTATCGGCCGTAATTACGTTTGTGGCACTCATACGACGAATTTCTTTTGGTGATAACAAGCCGAATTTTATTGCAGAAATACGTTTCGGAATTCGTTGAATTTTAATACGATTTGAAATCATTTTTACACCGCATCCTCAAGTTTCATTCTTGGAGCAATACCTAAAGATTTAATTTCGTCTAACAAAAGTTTGAAAGAATAACTCATTTCAACCAAATAGATATCAGTGTCAGACCCGCAATTTGGACAAACTGCAGACTGATGCATCTTATCATAAGTTGCAATCATACCGCAACTGTTACATATATATTCTTCATCTTTGTCAGATTCGTCAAGCAAACGTTCTTTTAAACACATGGCGGCACCGTGGCTTACCAAAACGTCCTTTTCCATTTCACCAAACCTGAGACCACCTTCACGCGCACGACCTTCTGTCGGCTGACGGGTTAAAACTTGAACAGGACCGCGAGATCTTGCATGCATTTTTGAAGAAACCATGTGGTGCAATTTCTGATAAAGAATAACTCCGACATAAACGTCGGCCGGAATCATTTTTCCTGTTACCCCATCGAAAAATACTTCTTTTCCGGTATGTGCAAATCCGAAATTGTGAAGAGTTTTTCTCAAATTTTCTTCGCTGTCTCCTCCGCGATTTGCCATAAATGCCGTTCCGTCGACTCTTCTTCCTTCAATGCATCCGACCTTTCCGCCAAGCATTTCAAGAACGTGCCCTACAGTCATACGAGACGGAATTGCATGAGGATTAATTAGCAAATCAGGCGATAGCCCGGATTCAGTAAACGGCATATCCGCAATATTCACTTTAAGGCCGACAACACCTTTTTGACCGTGCCTTGATGCAAACTTGTCTCCGATATCCGGAACTCTTTCATCTCTTACTTTAACTTTCACGAGACGGTTTCCACTTATCGATTCTGCCATAATCACCGTATCAACGACACCGCTTTCGTTTGAGCGCATGGTAATTGAGCTTTCACGCTTTTGAGCACCAAGGCCGGTTCCAAGTCCCGCCGTTTCTTCAAGGAAACGAGGCGGACTCGTTTTTCCAATCAATACAGAGTTCGGTTCAACAACCGATTCAGGTCCTACAATTCCGTCTTCATCAAGAAGACTATAATCTTCAACAGCTCTTGCGCCTTTACATTCTGAGTCGGGAATTTCAAACTTGTCCTTTGAACCTCCCGGATATCTTCTTTCTTCACCTTCGAACGTTCTTACAAAGTGGCTTCTACCCAAACCACGCTGAATCGACCCTTTATTAAAAACGAGAGCATCTTCTATATTATATCCTTCGTAAGACAAAACGGCTACAACGAAATTCTGACCCGCAGGCCTTTCATCAAAACTTATAGAATTACTCGTCTGTGTAAAAGTCATTGATTTTTGAGGATAATGCAAAATATTTGCCCGCGTATCGGGTCTAAGTTTATGATTGGCACTTGAAACTCCGATACACTGTTTAATCATAGCGGCACCCATAGTACAACGGGGAGCGGCATTGTGTTCCGGAAACGGAATCATTCCCGTACAAATTCCTAAAATAAGAGACGGAGAAACTTCAAGATGCGTGTGATCTACGGTTAAATCTTCTTCATAAAGCGCAATAAGTGTGTTTTCTTCTTCTTCCGCATCAATATATTCAACCAGACCCTGCGACACCAAGTCGTCGAATTTAAGCTCTCCCGATTCAAGTTTTTCAACATGCTCTTCTGTTACAAGAGGAACTCCGTTTTCAACTATAATCAAAGGTCTTCTAGCACGTCCGATGTCGGTACAAATAATAACCTCTTTTGTATAACTTCGGTATGCCACATTTATTTGATTGGAGAAATATCCGCTACGTCTCATCGACCTGATTTCTTTTACAAGATTTTCAGGATCATCGTGCGTTCCGATCAATTCTCCGTCTAAAAATACTTTAGATTTACTCATTCGTAATCCCCGTCAAAATCACTTTCATAATCCATTCCGCCCAAATAGTCGTCTTTGTCTCTTATATCAGGCATTTCTTGTGTATCGTCAAATTCGTCAGGTTTCAAATGGCCCTGTGAGCCGAGTTCTTTTTCAAATTCTTCGGAATCTCTCGCATCATATACAGGCGTGCTAACGATTTCAGGACAAATGAATTTGAATTTTTCAACCCCTAAAGTATTATAAAGAAGATTTTTTACTTCTTCCGGGTCGTCATATCCTGTCGAAAGCTCTACCATTTCCGCAAAGTTTTTTACAAGACCGCAGTTCGGCCCTTCCGGCGTCTCTGACGGACACAAACGTCCCCACTGGGTCGGGTGCAAATCACGAGCTTCGAAGTGCGGCTGCGCTCTTGAAAGAGGAGATATAACACGTCTTAAGTGAGAAAGCGTTGAAATGTGGTCGTTTCTGTCTAAAAGTTGAGAAACACCGGTTCTTCCACCAACCCAATTTCCGGTTGCAAGAGGATGTTGAAGTCTGTCTGTTAAAACGTCTGCTCGAACTACGGTTGAAACGTTTAATTCACGGTTTCTCATGTTTGCGCGTTCGAGTTGATATTTGATATCGCGCGACAAACGATTAAACGAAACCCGGAATAAATCTTCCATAAGGTCGCCCGCTAACTTAAGACGTTTATTTGAATAGTGGTCTTTATCGTCTTCGTTTCTTCTTCCGAGTGCCAATTCAAAGCACGATTCGGCCATTCTGGCCAAGAAGTTTGCTTTCGGAATTCTGTCTTCCGGTTTATCTCCCAAGTGCGGCAACAAATAGCGATCCAAAACATAATTTGCACGTTTAATTTGATATTCTCTTGCTTGGCCCGTTGCAACTTTGGATCCAATTTTTTCGATTGCGGCTTCCATCGAATCGACTTCCGCTTCTACAAGATTTTCAAGCATGAATTTTGCGATTTCAGGATCGTCCGAAACTGCCGTTACAATATCTTCATCCGTTACGATTCCGAGCGCACGCATAAGAGTAATGAAGTTCATTCTTCCCGTAATTGACGGAAACGTAACTTCCAAAATAGATTTTCTTCCGCGTTCAACGGTTACTAAAGCACGATAGCCTCTATGCTGCGAGAAAACTTTGGCAATTTCTATAGGATCGCCGTAGCGCTCCCCGAATTCGGTTAAAATCTTATTCGGTGCCAAATCTTCCAAAGTCATAACTACACGCTCAGTTCCCCCGACGATAAAATATCCGCCGCAGTCGATAGGATCTTCACCGAGCGTTATCATTTCTTCATCAGTTATTGAGCGACCGTCTTCATTTTTTCTGACAAGATTGCACACTTTTGATCGAAGCATTATAGGCAAATTTCCCACATTCGCAACGACCGGACCGTCTGTTGTCGGTTGAGAATCCTGATATATTGTCATTTCCAAAGTCAAAGGCGCGGAATAGGATAAATTCCTCAAACGCGCCGCATTCGGATAAAGAACTTCAATTGCCCCGTCCGCCTCTTTTACAACCGGGTAACCGACCGATATTTTACCTAACTCGATATAAGTTCCTTCGATATCGGTTTCGATTATTTTTTGTTCATCGATAATTTTTTGAAGACCCGTGTCTAAAAATTTATTAAAAGAATCGATATGATGCTGAACAATTTTATCCGGTGTAAAATAAGAGTTCCCAAGTACTCTGATATCTAATGTAATAATCACACCTCATTGAAAGTAAAACTAAAAACTAAAAAGTAAAAACTGACAGTAAAACAGTAATAGCAGATACTGAAAAATATAATACTGAAAAAATATAATACAAAAATATTATTGTTACAGCGGCTTTATTCTTCCTTTGATTATGCTCAAATTGCTCAAATTATGCTTGCTCAAATTGTGCTACTGCCGCGGTTACAACTGCTTTTCACACAAAATTATAAATTCGTCATACGATCGTTTCAATTACAAGCCTGTAAAACAGCGCTTCTTCCGCCGTTTGACTTTTTCTTGTTATTTTGACAATATCGCCCGGAACTGCACCTATTTCCAAAACAATCGGGTCGTCCGAACGTATTTTTGGCAACTGTTCTTTTTTAATTTTATATTTTTCAAGAAGAGCTTCGACTTCCTCTCCAACTATAATTTCATGATAAGGAACCATGTTATGTTCAAGCAGTTTAGATTTTGTCAAAATTTTTTCCTCCAAGGATTAATAAAAGACGGCGGCAATAAAACAAAAGGATATAGGATGAATTGAAAACAACCGACACAAAATTCACAAAGTCCATAAAATTCACAAAAAATGCAGAATACAAATATAATGGAAACGCTTTTGCCCCGGTTTTAAAAAGCACGCCTATCGACCGACCCCGACCACGATTTACAAAAATAAATTTACAAAAATAAAAAATGTATTAAATACAAAAATTATGCCGATTCATATTTTTAATTACGCATATTTACGACAAATTACGATAACATAAGCTTCATTTATTTTAAATAAACTTAAAAATATAAAAACTTAAAAAACGCAATAACGACACCATACACTATTAAAACATGACACGGGCATAAATATTTCTAAATATTTACAATGTTTATATATTTTATAATATTTTATTTTGGAGCGGGCCCATAGGGATTTGAACCCTAGGCCGACTGGTTAAAAGCCAGTCGCTCTGCCTGACTGAGCTATGGGCCCACATTGATATACCAAACAATACACTTCCAAAAAAGAAGTACAATGTAGAATTGTAGAAAGTTATATCTTATATATAAAACTATCGTGAGAAGAGAGTTTTTGGTATAAAATTACAATAAAAAATATCCTATCTTTTTTAAATTTGTTTTTTTGTTTGTTTTTTCTTTTTTTGTTGTTTTTCTTGTGTTGTTTTGTTGTTTTTTATGGGCCCGCTGCGATTCGAACGCAGGACCTTACGGTTATCAGCCGTACGCTCCACCAGGCTAAGCTACGGGCCCATTATTTTAAATAATTTTAAATTTTATGAATTTTATTTTGTAAGTTTCAAAAACTGACAAATGTTGGCTGTTGAGTCAACTAACACATAAACAACAATCTCATATATAAATGTTTTTAAAAAAATGAATAATTTGAATAAAATTTATGAAATATATGAAACATAAAAACATAAAATGTAAAAATTAAAAAAGAAAAATATAAATACTTTTGATTCGTATTTCGTGTCTAAATTAAAAGTGGGCCGGTAGATCAGCGGAAGATCGCTACCTTGGCATGGTAGAGGCCTCGGGTTCAATTCCCGACCGGTCCATTTTTTACGGAATTTAGCTTTTCTATTTTCTATTTTTTCTATTTTCATCTTTTTCTTTTTTCTCTTTTCTCTTCTTTCCTATTTTCTATTTTCATCTTTTTCCTTTTTTCCTTTACGGTTTTTGGCGTCGGTGGCCCAAATTTCGTTGTTTCGGTTTTATTCTTTTTTAGGAAAAATCGGCCCTTTGGCTTTTTCTATTTTTATGATACGACCCGGATCCGTTTTTTTGTGGTGCGGCGCAATACAAGATTTTTCCGAAATTCATTTTTTTTATTTTTAAAGAAAAAACCGAACATCCGTTTTATTCTCTTTTAGGATTTTACCGGCGCTTCGTTTCATTCTTTTTCCTTTACGGTTTTGGTGTCGGTGGCCTAATTTCGTTGTTTCGTTTCATTCTTTATTAGGAAAAGCCGGACCCCGGCTTTTCCTATTTTTATGATAAGACCCGAAATCCGTTTTTTTGTTGCGGCGCGGCGCAATTCAAGATTTTCCACCCTTTGTTTTTTTCATTTCAAAGAAAAAACCGTGCACGTTTTATTTTTTGTTAAAAAAGTGAAACGAAAAAAAGTAAAGTATAAAAAAGTAAAATGTAAAAAAGCAAAATGTAAAAAAGCAAAATGTAAAAAAGCAAAATGTAAAAAAGCAAAATGTAAAAAAGCAAAATGTAAAAAA
>JAAYST010000062.1 GCA_012518265.1 Candidatus Methanofrustulum fimipullorum
CCGGTTACACAACAACCACAGGCGGTGACGCCGCAACCGGTTTCACTTTCACAAACACTTATGACGGTTTAGGAGGAGAGGAAGCCGTTACAGTTAATGTTAAGAAGACTTGGTCCGGAATTCCTGCAGATACTACTTCTTTCCCAACTGCTAAGTTTACACTAAAGCAAAACGATGTTGCTCACGGAGATGTAAAAGAGTTGACAGCAACCGGAAACGGTGATCAAACCGCTTCTTGGACTAATCTTTTAAAATACGCTCCTGACTCTTCACTTTTCGTCTACACAGTCGAAGAAGCCAAGATAAATGGTTACACAACAACTACTGGCGGTGACGCCGCCACCGGTTTCACTTTCACCAACACTTACGATGGATTGGGTGGCGAAGATGCTGTTGAGGTTTCGGTTTCCAAGACTTGGGAAGGAATTCCGGCTGAAACGACTTCTTTCCCGACTGCTCAATTCACACTTAAACAAAACGGCGTTGCTCATGGCGAAGTTAAAACGTTGACAGCAATTGGAAATGGGGAGCAAACTGCTTCCTGGGTCGGTCTTTTAAAGTATGCTCCTGATTCTTTAGAATTTTTATATACAGTCGAAGAAGCAGAAATTCCTGGTTATATTACAACTTCCGGTGGAGATGCTGCAACCGGTTTTACTTTCACAAATACTTATGACGGTGGTGAGACATCAGAAACATCATTTGTCGCAACAAAAATATGGGAAAATCTCCCGGAAGAAGCAGTCGGTTCGGATGTTTATCTCCAACTTATGCAAGATGGTGTGGAATATGGGGATTCTGTTCTATTAACCGATGACGGGTCGCATATTGCAACTTATGAATGGGAAAGTTTACCGAAATATAAACAAGATAATTCCGAATTTGTTTACTCGGTTTATGAACCGGAAGTTTCTGACGAATACGTATGTTCAATAAGCGAAGACGGTTCAACTGTTACGAATACATTTATAGGATTTACGCCGATTCCTTACGAAAAAATAGATGTAACGGCAACTAAAGTTTGGAAAACGGGTCCGAAACCGAGACCGGATATTTGGTTTAAACTTTGCAGAAATGTTGAAGGGGAAGAGCCGGAACCTGTTGATGTTGAAATTATAAAACTTTCAGACGGTGAAACGAAAGTGACTTGGTATGATCTTGACAATATTAATTCTGAAGGTTTGGAATACATTTATTCTGTAAAAGAAGTTGATGAAAACGGAAACGATTTTGCACCTGAAGGCTATCGAAAGATCGAAGAAGGAAGGATTGTTTTAAATATTTACGAAGATGAAAATGATATTCCTGAAGTTCCTGCTGATACTAAGCTGACTGTCGTTTATACGGAATGCGGAAGAGTTATAGATACTAAAGAATTCAATAGAGGAGATAAACTTACATTTGATGTAAATGTTAGGTATAACCGCGGATACTATGTTGCAAAATGGGTTTCAAACGGAAGAACGGTTGATGAAAATACAATCGTTTATAATGATATGATCGTTGAAGTTGTATGGAAACCGCTTCCAACAGTTTCGGGAGATCCGCTTAGTTCGTCTATCAAAGATGTAATAATGCTTCTTCAGTATACCGCAAAAATTGGTCCGTTAAAAGATGTACCTGAGTCCAATATGATAAAAATGGGCTTTGATTTAAACGGTGACGGTGTAATAAATATTGTTGACGTAATTATTTATCTAAAAGAGCTTTGAGAAAACAAATCGGGCGCATGCGCCCGATTAGTTTTCGTTTTTTTTTTTAATGAATGGATATATTTGCGAACTCAAAAACGGATAAATATAAATAAAAATAAAATCAATAATTCTAAAAACAATCGGATAAATATATGAATCACGAAAAAATATTAAGGATTTCACTTACAGGGACTCCCGGGTGCGGAAAATCTTCCGTTTCAAACTTTATTAAAAAATCAGAACTAAGTGATATTTGTATACTGAATTTGACGGAGTTTGTTAAAGAACGAAATATTTCATCCATATACGACAGCAAGCGCGATTGTTTGGTTGTTGATACGGATGCTCTTGATGTTGAAGTTTCAAATTTTGAAATAGAGTTGCAAAAATCTGCCGAATCGGGTTCCGCCATTTCAGACTTTGCCGCTTCTGACTCGGATTTGGATTCGAACTCGGATTCAGAATTGTCATCTCCTCTTGTTTTATTACTTGACAGTCATTTTTCTCATCTTTTATGTGATATTTCAATCGTTTTAAGAGCGGATCCTGAAGTTTTATATTCGCGTCTTTCCGAAAGAAATTATTCTGTTGAGAAAATCGAGGAAAATTGTGAAGCTGAACTTTTGGATGTAATTTTGTGTGAAGCGTTAGATTTGTGCAATTGTGTTTTTGAAATAAATACTACGAACAAATCCGTATCTGATGTTTCAAAATCGGTTTTGTATACCATTGATTTAATTTCAAAAAATCCGGATGCTTTTTTATCAAAAAATACTTCTGTTTACGACTCCCCTTTCTTTCCGAAACAATATTTGCCCGGCAGTATAAACTGGCTTGGTGAATATTATGACGCTTTATAATCTCTTGGAGTCTATTTTTCCAATATATTTTTAATACAATTTCCTATACAATTTCCGATATTATTTTATGTGTTTAATTCATTTATCTTACGACTGTATGTTTTATATTTTTTAAAACGCTTTAATATTTTTATGATTTTTAAAATACTGTTTTGGAGGTTTAAATAATGACAGATTTCGTTTTACTTGAAACCAATTTGGGTAATCTTAAAATTAAACTTTATGATAACATGCCGATTACGGCCGGAAACTTTAAAAAGCTCGTAGAGCAGGGCTTTTACAACAATTTGATATTTCATAGAGTAATTGACGATTTTATGATTCAAGGCGGATGCCCGAAAGGAACCGGAACCGGTGGCCCGGGATATTCGATTCGTGATGAATTTGTTGAAGGCTCTTCTAATATTCGAGGAACAATATCGATGGCAAACAGCGGCCCTAACTCTGGCGGAAGCCAGTTTTTTATAAATTTGGTCGACAACACTTATCTTGATTGGGACAAACCGCCGGCATCTTCAAAACATCCTGTTTTCGGAATCGTTGTTGAAGGAATGGATGTCGTTGATAAAATCGGGAAAGTCGAAACAGACAGATTCGATAAACCGCTGAAAAGCGTTATAATTAAAAAAGCGACAGTTGTCTCGGAATAATATTTGAAATGTAATAGAAAATATACTAATAGAATTATAATAATACAAAATAATGTAAATTTTTCGCCATGCAATCGTTTCGTTTTTTTATAAATCGTGATTCTCCGGATCGTTTTGTCTCCTCTGCTGCAGTTTTGTCGATGTTGCTTGAAGTTTCGGGTATCCCGAAACCCGGAAACGTAAGTCGTTTTCATAATTTTTCCGACACTTCGTTTGAGCACTTTTTGCATTCCGCCGCATTTGTTCCGTTTGTATTTCAAGATGCATTCAACAGGAAAAAAACGTTCGGGGAACTCTTATACGATTCCGTAAAAATAAAATCGGAACGATTTGGCGGAAATACTCATTTCGGTACGTTTCTTCTTTTAATTCCACTTTGCATGGGCGCAGGTTCTTTATTTTCAAAAAACGATTCTTTTTATTCAAATGCAAATATAAATGCAAATATATATGAAAATATAAATGCAAATATATATGAAAATATAATTGTAGCTCTGAAAGAAAAAATTGCAAAAGAAGCTCACGAAATTTGCAAAAACACTTCAAAAGGCGATTCTGTCTTTTTTTACAAATCTTTTTGGGAATCAAATACTTTCGCAAACGAAATAGATTCATCCGGCCCGGATTCGGCATTTGATTTGAAATCGAAAAATTCGGAAAGTGTTATTTCAGCAATCGAGTTTGAAAATGCGGATTTGTTTTCTTTAATGAAATCGGCAAAAGATCGTGATTTGGTTGCAAACGAGTGGTTTTCGGGTTTTTCAAAAAGTCTTTCATTTTCAAAAGATTTGGATTACTTTTATAATTTTTATTCAGAGAATACAAATGAATCACTTCGATTCGGATCCGCAATAAACAGTGCAATATCCGCTTCTTTTTTAAAGTTTTTGGCAGAAACGCCTGACACTCTTATCGCATCAAAACACGGAATTTCGGAAGCTCTTGAGATTAAAAAATTATTTTCAAATCTTTTAAAAAAGTACGACTTTTACGAAATTCACAACTTAAATTCTCTAATTCCTGAATTGCAAATGATTGATGCTTTAATGGTTTCGGAGAATAAAAATCCCGGATCTTTAGCTGATATTGCATCGGCCGGAATTTTCTTATCGATTCTCGGGGGTTTGAAATTTTGAAAGAAAATTTTAAAATATCCGATGATTTGAAACAGAAACTCAAAAGTCACGGAATTTTGGAAGGCATTTCGGAAACGATTGTAACATCCGGCCGAAAAATTCCGAATGCGGCTCCGATCGGGATCATTTTGAAATACGATCGACTTTTTATAAGACTTTTTTCGGGCAGCAAAACTTATGAAAATTTAAGTAAAGAAGATTATTTTGCGGCAAACATTACAAACGACGCTTTGCTTTTTGTAAAATCGGCTTTTTCAGATATTGCCGATTCTGAATTTGATTATGTCTCATCGAAAAATATAACGGAAATCAAAACAGAATGCGAGGATTATTTTCAAATTCCAGTAATTTCAAAATCAGATTCGTTCGTTATTTTCAAATGCATGAATCGTACATATTCTTCAAATTTAATGTTTATCGATATAAAACCGATTTATTTTAAAATAAATAATAACGCTCAAATAAATTTCGTGAACAGAGGATTTAATTCGGTAATCGATGCAACTGTTCATTTAACACGTTATAAAATTACTCACGATTTGAAATATATCGATTTGATACGATACCATCAAGGAATCATACAAAGATGCGGAAGACCTGAAGATAAAGAGGCACTTTTGTTTTTAAAGAAAAAAAAGGTTGAATTTTCTTTAGAAAATTCAAACGCTGCGGAGTTGTTAAAAAAGTCTTGAAGCGGCTTAAGCCGCTTCAAGACCTTTTTCAAATATTTTGTCTACGATTTTTTCAGACATTTGTTTTTTAAGCTTTGAGTATTCCGGTTTTGAGAGATTTAACTGTTTCAATGTTCCGTCTCTTATATAGCACGGTTTGCTTGCTTTACAG
>JAAYST010000008.1 GCA_012518265.1 Candidatus Methanofrustulum fimipullorum
AAAACAACAACGTCGGAATCACTAAACGATGCACCGCATCCTGAAAAATGATATTTTATTTTTTTAACATTGCTCATAATTATCCGTTATCTCTATTGTATCTTGTATTATCTCTATTGTATCTTGTATTTATTGTATCTATTATATCTTGTATTTGATTGATTGTATTTTGTGTTGATTGATTGTATTAATCGTCTTCGACATTTATGTTTTCGTTTATTACATTATTCATTTTGTTATCATTATCTGTTTTGTCATTTTCTTCATCAGGAATTACGACAAGGATTTTATCGGGTTCGATGCTGTCTTTTTGCATACACGAACAATTGTCTTTACAGTAACAGATTTCAGCAATTGTCTCACTTGTGATTCGTTCTCCGGGAACGCAAAGAGGAATTCCGGGCGGATAAATCATAACGGCTTCTGCCGCCACTTCTCCGATTGCATCTTCAATATTCACCGCTTTTTTCTCGGAATAAAACGCTTGTCTTGGAGACATAATTGACGGAGGAATTCGAATTCTTTCTTGAGGAACGACTAAGGGTTCATATTTGCCGTAATAGGTATCGGACAAATCCTTAAATGCGTCTACGAGTTTGTGAATCGTTTCTTTTGAATCGCCTATTGCAATTACAGCCAAAACTAAAGTGGGCTCGGCCAATTCCATTTGAATCCCGTACTTTTCAAACATAATGTCGTAGACGTCAAATCCGTCAAGTCCCAAACCGGTAACCTTAATAACGATTTTTGTCGGATCATATTTATGAGTTGCGCTTGAGTTTGAGTTTGGATTTAAAACAACAAGCCCCGGGATTTTTGAAAGCTCCTTTTTAGCTTTTTTGCATTCCCAAGCAAGTTCTGAAAAAATTTCTTCGCCTTCTGTTGCAAGCAATTTTCGTGAAGATTCCAAAGACGCCATTAAAATATAACTCGGACTCGTCGTATGAAACATTAAAACTCTCTTTTTAATCGAATGATATTTGACAAATCCTTCGTTGTGCAAAAGCATAGCACTTTGCGTAAGTGAGCCTCCCGTTTTGTGAGTGCTTGTCACAACCAAATCGGCACCCAATTCGGCTGCAGACTTGGGAAGTGCCGATGAAAAAGAAAAGTGTGCACCGTGCGCCTGATCAACTAAAACGATTACACCTTTTGAGTGCGCATAATCAATTACAGCTTTTATATTCGAACAAGCGCCGTAATAAGTCGGGTAAACTAAAAACAAAACCTTTGCATCCGGGTTTTCATCTATTGCGCGAATTGTCGCTGCTTCAGAAACACCGCACGCAATTCCGAACTCTTCATTAATTTCAGGGCCGATATACACAGGAACCGCGCCCGACATAATCAAAGCGTTCGTAACAGATTTATGAGTATTTCTGGGCAATAAAATCTTATCCCCGTCATAACAAACCGTCATAATCATAATATGAACGCCCGAACTGCTCCCGTTCACCAGGAAAAACGCATTGTCCGCATGATACGCCTCAGCCGCAAGTTCCATAGATTCTTTTATCACACCGTGCGGCTTTGAATAAGAATCAAGACCAACAGGCGCATTCACATCCATTAAAAAAGTCCTCTTTCCGATAAGCTTCTGAAGATCACAAACACGACGCCCCCTTTTATGTCCGGGAACGTCAAAAGACGTAATACCTTTTTTTTGATAAAGCCGCAAAGCATCGATAATCGGAGTTTTATTCTGATCCATCTAAACAACTGACCTCTTGTACAAAATATTTTTTATTAAATAATAAATACACAAAATTACATATTCGAATAACGAAAGAACATAAAACCGAAAAGTAATACTTAAACATTACCACATTACCGAAAAGGATTAAAAATAAAACAGATTTAAAAAGATTACTTAGATTTAAAAAGATTACTTAGATTTAAAAAGATTACTTA
>JAAYST010000063.1 GCA_012518265.1 Candidatus Methanofrustulum fimipullorum
ATCAAAAAAAAATCAAACACATCAAACAAAGGGCGTGAATTTTATTGGAATACGGATTGGGAATCGATGCGGGCGGAACATATACAGACGCTGTTTTAATTCGAAACGAAGACGGAAAAGTAATTGAGGCGGGAAAATCTTTAACAACGTATCCCGACCCGACAGGCGGAATTAAAGAAGTAATGGACCGGCTTGATCCTGAAAAACTTAAAAAAGTCGGAATTGTTTCTATTTCAACTACTCTTTCGACAAACACTATTTTGGAAAATACGGGATTTCCGGCGGGACTGATTTTGGTCGGCGATTTTCAAATTCCGGACACAATTCCTGTTGAAAAATATTGTATCGCCGACGGCGGACACGACAGCAACGGTGAAGAAATTTGTAAACTCGATATTGAAAAAATAATTCGCTTTGCAAAAGACGTTCAAAATGAAGTAAATGCGTTTGCCGTATCTTCTTTGTTTAGTGTTAGAAATTCGGACCACGAGCTTTTGGTAAAAAGAGAAATCGAAAAAATTACAGGGCTTCCTGTCGTTTGCGGACACGATTTGTCGCTTGATTTGGGAGCGTACGAAAGAGCAATTACCGCATATTTAAATGCTCAATTAATTCCGGTCACGCACAAATTTACAAAAACTATAAACGAAGAGATGAAAAAAAGAGAAATCAATGCAACGCTTCTCATGATGAAATGTGACGGATCTGTCGTAAGCATTGAAGAAGCGCTCGAAAAACCGATTGAAACGATATTTTCAGGACCCGCCGCAAGTTTAACGGGAGCTGCGCACTTGACCGGGAAAAAAGATTTTATTGCAATCGATATCGGCGGAACAAGTACAGACGTTGCGATGATTAAAGAAGGCTTGCCGGAAATAAGCGATTCCGGAGCAACTGTAGGCGGTTGGAAAACGAGAGTCAAAGCGCTCAGAATGGAAACTGTTGCAACAGGAGGCGACAGTCACGTTTACGTAAATGATACTCCGTACATAAAATACAGTTTGGGACCGATAAGAGTAATTCCGCTCTGCCGTGCATCTTATTTATATCCCGGATTTAAAGAAAAACTTGAAAAAACAAAAATTCCCGGAAAAAGATATATTTCCGAATACGTCTACCCAACCGTATTTTACATAAAAAGAGATATTGATGAAAAAAACGAAAATAATAAAGTAAATGAAAAAAATGAAAATAACAGAATAAATGAAAATAACAAAATGAATGAAAAAAGAACAAATCGATTGCTTCCTATTGAAAAAAAGCATTTGGACGCAATTTCAAAAGATTTCCCGACATCGTGGGAAGACATGAAAGAAATTTTAGGAGGAGTTCCTCTTACGACTGCTCTTGAATCGTTAGTTCAAAAAAGGCTAATTCAGCCGATCGGATTTACGCCGACAGATGCACTTCACATAACAAACGAATTTTTAAAATGGGATCGTGACGCATCGATAATAGGCGCTGAGAAATTGAACAGATTCATTAAAATTTCGCCCGAAGAATTTTCAACAGAAATAAAAAAAATCGTAACAAAAAACATGGCGGAAACCCTAATTGAATACTTGATCCCCGGTTTTGAGAAAAAAGATTTAAACCGTGTTTTATCAGGAGAATTTCACACACATTTCAAAATCGACATACCCGTCGTTTTAATCGGCGCTCCCGCCGGAATTTATGTATCTGGTTTAAAAGAAATGCTTAACGCGGAAGTTACAGCACCCGAACACTACGACGTAGGAAACGCGGTAGGCGCCGTTTTCGGAAAAGGCATAAGAAGACTCGAAGTTTCAATCTTCGGAAAGGCGACAGAAAAAACAAACAAACAAGAAGAAGGAAAAAACAAACAAGAAGAAAAAGAAGAAAAAACAAACAAAGAAATTAATTACTACGTTTTCATTTCCGGAAAAAGAGAAATTTTCAAATCCTATAAAGAAGCACTTGACTTTGCGTATAAAACGGGACAAGAAAAAGTAGAAGAAGAACTCATCCTATCCGGAATTCCAAGAGAGAATATAGAAACTAAAATTACTAAAAGCGAAATCGTTCCGACCGATTGGAAAGGCCCGCCTCAAGAAACAAAAATATTGTTTGTTTCAGTCGGAATACCTAAAAATGAAATTAAAAACAAAAACGACGGAAATGAAGGAAATATTCCTGATTTCGTCAAATTTATAAATCCCGACAATGAAGAAAAAGAAAGAAGAAAATATAGGAAAGAATATTAAATCAAATGAAGCCGAAGGCTTCATTTGATTTAATATCTGATTTAAAATTTGAAAAATTTTAAATCAGACTAATTTATAAAAACTGACAGATCACAAAAGAACCGCAATGAGTCCACCGCTGTAGAAAAGTGCTGAAAACAGAATGGCGACCATGTTGACTACTTTTATAAGTGCGTTAAGTCCGGGTCCTGAAGTATCTTTACACGGATCTCCGACCGTATCGCCTACAACTGCGGCTTTGTGTGCTTCTGAACCTTTTCCTCCGTAAAGTCCCGATTCAATCAGTTTCTTTGCGTTATCCCAAGCTCCTCCGCCGTTGTTTAACGTCATTGCTAGCATTAATCCAACAACGATAATTCCTATTAAAAGGCCGGCCAAAGCTTCTGTTCCGAAAATGACACCGACAAGGAACGGAACAACGATTGCAAGGATTCCGGGAAGTACCATTTCACGAATAGCAGCTTGAGTTACAATGTCTACGCTTTTGCCGTATTCCGGTTTTGCGGTTCCTTCCATAATTCCGGGGATTTCTCTAAATTGTCTTCTGACTTCTTCAACGACTTTCATAGCCGCTTTTCCGACAGCTCTCATCGTAACTGCGGAGAACAAAAACGGCAAAACGGCACCGATAAAGAGACCAACCAAAACAAGCGGATTATCAATTGAAAGCATGCTTGAGTCAAGTCCTACTTTTATTTTGTAATCGGCAAAAAGAGCCAGCGCACCGAGTGCGGCGGAACCGATTGCATATCCTTTGGTAACCGCTTTTGTAGTGTTTCCTACCGCATCGAGTTCGTCTGTAACTTCTCGGATGGATTCAGGCTGATTTGACATCTCAGCAATTCCGCCTGCGTTATCCGTAATCGGACCGTAGCAGTCAAGTGCTACAATCATTCCTGTAGTCGAAAGCATTGAAACTGCAGCAATTGCAATTCCGTAAAGCCCTACGACAGGATCGTTAAGTCCGCCAACTATATAATAAGAAATTAAAATTCCCAAAATAATTACGATTACGGGAAGACCTGTACTTTCAAAACCGAATGAAAGACCGGAAATTACATTTGTTCCGGCACCTGTTGTTGACGATTTAGCTATTTGTTTAACAGGTCTGAATTTTGTCGATGTATAATATTCGGTAATTGCAACCATCAAAACCGTAATTACGATTCCTACAAGAGTTACGATAAAGAATTTCATATCTCCCAAAATGAATTTTGTAATTACGTAAAACAGAACGGCACTTATAATTGCTGATCCTGCAACTCCTTTATAAAGAGCATTCATTATGTTTTTGCTTTTCCCGAGTCTTACGAAGAAAAGAGAAATTATAGTTGCAAAGACTGCAGCCGAACAAAGCAAAAGCGGATATAAAACTGCATTTTCGGACATGAATAAAAGATCGGTTTTCAAAACTAAAAGGGAACCCAAAAGCATTGCAGCTAAGAGAGTTACCGCATACGTTTCAAAAAGATCGGCACCCATTCCGGCACAATCACCGACATTGTCACCGACATTGTCCGCAATTACTGCCGGATTTCTCGGGTCGTCTTCAGGAATTCCCGCTTCAACTTTTCCAACCAAGTCTGCACCGACATCGGCCGCTTTTGTGAAAATTCCGCCGCCTACTCTTGCAAAAAGACTGATTAAACTTGCACCGAAACCGAATCCTATAACAAGATCCACGTTTCCGAAAATGATATAAAGAACACTCGTTCCCAAAAGTGCAAGACCGACAACGGCCAAACCTGTGACAGCACCGCCCTGAAACGCTACATTCAAAGCTTTTTCAAGTCCGCTTCTTGCAGCTTCAGTCGTTCTGACATTTGCCCGAACCGATACGTTCATTCCGATATATCCCGCAGCAGCGGAAGCAATGGCACCCAAAATAAATCCGATTGAAATTACAACACTTTCCGGAATTGAAATTCCAAATATTGAAACCGGCGTTTTAGGTAAAATAAGAGCAATGAAAATTGCCAATAAAGCGGCAACAACTGCAATAGTTTTATATTGCCTGTTAAGATAAGCTTCCGCCCCTTCCTGAATAGCAGAAGAAATCTTCTGCATTTCTTCAGACCCTTTCGGATTCGAGAGTACTTTTTTTGCAAGCAGAGCCGCAATAATAAGACACAATAAACCCGAAAGAGGAGCTAAATAAATTAAATAATCCATATACATTTATAACAATCCTAAAATATTTCGGTTATAAAAATAAAAATAAAATTATACAAATACTTAAAAATTACAGAAATGCAAAATAGCATTTTCTTCTAAGTACTTTTCATTAAAGATGGACAATAAAATATATAAACTATATCTTTATGGCAAACGAAAATAAGACTAAAAAGTTAAAAAAAATTGGAAACTCATAATAAATCTTAATGCAAACAATTATTAATAAGAAAGTCGTTTAAAGCTCGAGGTAATTAATATGACACCTGAAGAAGAAAAAATTTTAAATGAAATGAAAAGTTTAGGAAAACCCGTAAGACCCGGGGATATTGCAAAAGCATGTGAAATGGAAAGTAAAGAAGTAAGCAAGGCAATTGCATCCCTTAGAAAACAAGGATTGGTGGATTCACCAAAAAGATGCTATTATGCACCGGTAGAAAAATAAAAAAAACAGAATATAAAAGAGTAAAAATAAAAACTAAAAATAAATAAAAAACTAAAAAACTAAAAAAAGGTAAATAAAAGAAAATACTAAAAAACTAAAAAAAAATGTAAAATATTCGGCCGCCGGAGCGGCCTGATAAAAAAAAACGGGCGTTGCCCGTTTTTTTTTAGATATGGCGCATTCCTTCGCCGATTTTATCAATTACTTTATTTTCGTAAAGGATCAATTCAAGTTCGCTTATAGTAGTCATTAAATCGAGAGGTGTAACTGCACCCATTGAGCCGATTCTGAATATTTTTCCTTTAAGACGGTTTTGTCCGCCCGCAATTATAATTCCGCGGTTTGACATTTCTTTTTTAATATCTTCCCCGGAAAGACCTTCCGGAGATTTCATTGCGGAAACCGTATTTGAATATCTTGAATATTTATTAAGATTTGGAAACATTTCGATACCCATTGCAGCCATTGCGTCACGAACAGATTTTGTCATATCGCGATGACGTTTTATTCTGTTTTCAATTCCTTCAGAATCTGCAATTCTTAAAGCTTCCAAAAGCCCGTAAAATAACGAAACAGCAGGCGTGTAAGGTGTTTCTTTCATTTCTTTTGAAATACTGTTTTTGTATGCTAAAAGGTCAAGATAATAAGGTCTGCACGTCGTTTCTTCCATTTTTGAAAGCGCTTTTTCGCTCATTGCAACCATCGAAAGCCCGGGAGGAGCAGCGATACACTTTTGAGAACCTGCAACTGCAATATCGACACCCCATTCGTCAAATTTAACACAGTCGCCGCCAAAAGACGTAATTACATCCAATATAAATAAAGCATCATATTTTTTAGCAAGCTTTCCCACTTCTTTTGCAGGATTTAATATACCGGCAGAAGTTTCATTGTGAACCATTGTAATTGCGGAAATATCACCGGCATCCAACTTTTCTTCAATCAAATCCAAATCAAAAGAATCTCCCCATTCAAATTCGAGCGGAACTGTATCCCCGTATTTAAACGATATTTCTTTAAACCTTTCACCGAATTTACCGTTTTCAAGAGAAATGACTTTTTCACCTTTGTTTATAACCGATCCGATTGCAGCCTCCATACCTGCGGAACCCGAACCCGAAATAATTACAATGTTGTCAGGGTTTGTATTAAACATCGGACCCATTAACTTTTGACATTCGTCGATTATTTCTGAAAAATCTTTACTTCTATGATTAATCATAGGCTTTGACATCGCTCTTAAAACACTTGACGGGACTTTAACCGGACCCGGCATCATTAATAACTTATCTTCTGTTTGCATAAAAACACGCTACATATTTTAAAAAAATAAAATGTATAAAAATAAAAAGATAAAATAATAAAATATAAAATCATAAAAATAATATATGAAATATAAGATATAAGAATATATGAAATACAAAATATAAAAAAACAATCATTGATTTATTCTATTGATTTTATAATATTACTTTTCGTAACTACGCCGATTACTAACCCTTTTTCTAAAACTAAAACGGCCGGACTTCTTTCCAACAAATGAGAAACTGTTAAAATCGGAGTCGTTAAAGGAACTGTAGGAAATGACTCCTCCATTAAATCCGATACTCTCATATTGCTTATTTGTTTTTTTTCTGAAACCGCCTTTACTATAGACCCCTCAGACAAACTTCCTACTGGAATACCGTATTCAATAACAGGAAGTTGTGAAAAACCGTGTTCGTTCATAATATTTATTGCAAAGTCCGCTGTATCTGTTGGTTTTACATGAACTACCGGATGTGTAATAATATCTTTAACTTGAATATGTTTTTCTTTTTTAAAATCATCAAAAGCTTGGACGATTTTTGAAACTGTAGACAAACGAGGATCAACACCGTTATTTTCAATACGTGCAATTAACGGCTGGCTGACGCCGGCTCGCTTAGCGAGTGCACTTTGAGTAAGGCCAAGTTCAAGCCTTTTTTGCTTAAGGTCTTCAGCTGTAGGTACTTGCATAGTAATAAAAATATGATTTCATATATATAAGAGATTTGTTTTTCGAAGAAAAAAATGATAAAAACTATAATAAATAATTGATAAAAAAATATGAAAAA
>JAAYST010000009.1 GCA_012518265.1 Candidatus Methanofrustulum fimipullorum
ACAGGAAAACGGAAACGTACAGGAAAACGGAAACGAACACATAATGTATACGGGCGACGTTCAAAAGCTTGAAACGATAGTAAATGAGATTAATTCTGAGAATATATATAAAAAAGATATTAAATTTAAATGGGAAATAGTTTCACAAAGTGCATCACAAAACACAAAAGAAGAGGGAATTGAGCACGTTATTGAAATTTCAAGCAACGGATTGTTAAAAGCAAAAAATGCCGGTGTTGCTGAAATTAAACGAACGGATGAATTCGGAAATGCGGAAATTTTTAAAATAAAAGTAAATCCGAAAATAAAAGATATAACGATTGAGCCTGAAGAAATTACTCTTCAAATCGGAGATATATATACCGTAAAACCGAAAATATTCCCGAAAGTTTCGTCAGATGAGAAATTTGTTTGGAATTTAGATAATGAAAACGCGGTATCGATTTCAGACGAAGGAGAAATTAAAGCGTTAAGTTACGGTGTTGCAAAAATCAATTTCAGTTGTTCAGGCGTTGTGTCAAACACTTTAAAAGTGAATGTAAAAGCGCCGGTCAACGAACGAGTTAATATTTTAATGGTAGGAACGAGCGAATACGAAAATATAAGAAATGTAAATAAACAACTTTTCTCACCCTATATAAGTTTTGAATACGTCCCCGCATACAAAAAATCGATTGAAACAAGCGATGAGCTCCTAAAAGTAGCAGATTTGAATTTTAAGAGTTACGACATAGTCGTATTTGGAAGAAACGGAGGACATTTACAAATCAACGAATCTGTAGAAAATGCAAAAGCGGCGGGCAAAAAAATAATCGTATTGGACGGGGATACTCCTAAGTATTGTTCAAATAATGAAATTCCGAAAAACATATTTGAAAATATAAACAAATCTTATACCAAGTATGTGCGAGACGACGATAAAATTTCGGATATGTGGGCGGAGAAGTTTTTATACGAGTTGATAGACGCATATTTGCCTAAAAAAGCGGAAAAGATTCCAAATTGGAAACTTGACAAAATCGAAGTTTTGTATATAGGAAAATGCAGCGAAAATATGGAAGAAGCTGTCGATACTTTTGAATCTCAAGTTTATTCCGGTTTTTCAAATTGGAGTTTTAAACAGCTGACACAAGTCGATAAAAAAATAAATCCGAACGATTATGACGTTATAATATGTGATAATTTCAGCCACGACTCAAACGGAAAATCTGATTTTGTCGATTTGTTCGGATATGACGGAAGCGCTGACTATTGGAAAAAATGGCCAAATGTCAATTTTATTGTCATAAGACAGGACGACGATATTGAAGAGCGGGACAATTTTAAAAAGTACGAAAAAATAGAAAATATAAGCATTCAACCGGATTTAATAAACGAAACTTATGAGTTTTATTATTATATATTGAATACCGCCGGAAATGAAATGGTTCGAAACTGGCCGTTTACAAATTATTTGGAAGAAGGATTTATAAAACATTTAATTTCCGGAAGAGTTTTCAAAACGGTACCTGAATATTTGGAATGGTACGAATCATCCGAATATTATAAAGAAGGTGCACCTTACATCGGAATTTTCGGTTTTTCGGTATATGCCGAAGAAATGAAAACACTTTCCGAACTGCTCGATGAAAAAGGTTACAATATTATTTTAGGAGACGGTGACAGCGAGGGAGTATACAACGATTTGGACGGTTATTTCATAAACCCCGAAACCGGAAAAAGTTATGTTTCCTGTTTCGTTTCATTTAAAAACTGGGCCGTAAATTATTGGAACCAGAAGGAAGGAGTAAGAGAACTTAAAATTTTGAATGTTCCTGTCATAAAAGGAGTGGGAACTTACAGAAGCGAAACGGGCGGAACGTGGGGAAGTATAGAAATTTATGATAAAAATTCAGGGATTCCGGAAAGTACTTTTGCGTGGATAGCATCTGCATCAAACGTTGACGGAATGACCGATTTTATTGCACTTACACCTGAAAACATACCCTGGATTGCGGAACGCGCAATTGCGTGGGCAGAACTTAATGCTACTGAAAATCAGGATAAAGATATTGCATTTGTATATTACAATTATCCGCCGGGAAAAGACGATATCGGTGCCAATTACTTAAATGTTATAAGAAGTGTTGCAGGTGACGGTGCAAAAGACAGAGTTACGGCAGGAGACCCTGAAATCCCTATAAATGACCCTGAATTTAAAGGATTAATTCGCAGAATGAAAGAAGAAGGATATCAAATAAATATTGACAAACTGCCTATTGCAACAATGGTAGAAGGCGGTTCGCACGTTTATGATTATAGCGAAAAGAATGAATCGCTTATATTAAACGAAGTAAATTTAATTCATTTGATATATTCTCAAGGAATTAATGTCGGATCGTATGCTCCCGGAGTTTTGGATAAAATGGTTTTAGACTATATCGAGTACCACGAAAATATTCCGGAAGGCCATAATCCCAACGGAACCGATTGGTGGGGTTGTGAACTAATTCCTGTTTCCGATTATGTGGAATGGTTAAACGATGAAGTTTATGTAAATAAAACGATGGACATCAAACTTTTAGAAGAAGTTACAAAAACATGGGGCCATTTGGAAGATATTCAAAAAGGAGTTCCGTCTGAAGAAAACGACTATTTCGGAGGAATGATATGGCGTGACAAAGAAGGAGCGGTCGGTGAAAAGGACGTTAGTTATTTTGTAATTCCTATGGTTAAGTTTGGAGACGTAAGGCTGATGCCGCAGCCAAACAGAGCTTTGGCAAGCAACAAAGCTCTTGACTCTTCAACATACCACGGAGATATTTCGCCGACTCATCAGTACTTGGCTTTTTTCATGTGGCTTAACAGAGGTACCGAGAAAAGTACCGACTCAGGAAATGTAACCGGTATTTACGATTTTCATGAAAAACGTGTAAAAGATTACGGAATTGACGGAAAATCGTGGAAAGCCGATGCTTTAATACAGTTTGGAACCCACGGGACTCATGAATGGCTTCCCGGAACTTCTGTAGGTTTGAGCAGAACAAAAGACTGGGGACCTGTTTTGTTACCTTCTTTGCCGAATATTTATCCGTATATCGTTGCAAACGTGGGAGAAGGTTTGACAGCCGAGTATAGAGGAAATGCACTTATAATTTCCCACTTGACACCGCCGATGGTTAAAACTCAGCTTTATGAAGAATTGATAGAAATTGAAGCGGCCGTAATCGGATATCAAAAACAGCAAGCAATGGGGGGAGGCGACCCGGCAATTATAAAAGCATATCGCGAAATTGTTGCGGAGGACATATATAAATTAGGCTGGCAAGATTCGTTTAAATACGTATTCGATTCATTTTTGACGGAAGACAAAGCGGGTGTTTCAGACGATCCGAAAGTTCAGGAAGAATTGATTAAAAAATATCTTGTAGAAAATGATGACGTATTTCATATGTTTCAAGAAGATTATTTGCACACATATATAAAAGCAATTAAAGAAAACAGTTTGTCTTACGGAATGCATACGTATTCGACTTTTGACACAAGCCATATTGCGCCGATGGTTTGGAATATGTGGAGCAGACAGGGGCTTGACGATGTTTTGCTTAAAACATACTTCTCGGGCGAAGGTCTTACTATGATTCCTACAAAAAACAAATTGATTGTAGAAGGCTCAAATGTCAGTCTTGGTTCCGAATTGAGTTTCGAAACGAAATATGATGAATCCGATGTTTTGAAATTTGTTGAAAAAGTAATTTCTTATAAAGATGAAAACGGAAATTACGGTGATCCGGGAGCGGACGAAATAAGAGAATTTTTGGACTCAACATTTGAAAAAGATGCAGGGAATAAAGAATATCAAGACGAAATTATATTTTTCCTGTTAGGGCCTTCAGGTGCTTTCAGCGACAAAGGCTTTTCAGATCCTGAAGAGATAGTAGACTATTGGAAAAGTAAACCGATTTATGAAGATTTCAGAGAAAATCTGTTTGAATTTTATTGGTATCAAACGGTTCCAAGAGATCTGCAAGGAACACCTGATAAAAACTTAAAAGAATTAAGAGCGGTCGACGGAACAGTTTTGGGAGATAAGGAATTAACAGACAAAATGACGAGATTTGTGTCTCAAATATTATTATATGAAAATTATGAAAATGACCCGGCTGCTGCCGTTGAAAATTGTTTGGCATTGAGCGGACTTGGCGAAAACAATACGACAAGGCCGTGGTATAATGAAGAAATCGTATTTTATGTTCTGGGAAACAACAGAATACAATATGATGAGAATTTAAGAGAATGCGGACTTTCTGAAGAAGATGCAATTATGGGAGCGTTGTCTGCCGAATTTATAGAGCCGTCCGGAGGAAACGACCCGGTTCAAAGGCCGGAAGTTATGCCGACAGGCAGAAATTTCTACGGCGTAGATCCTGCAACATATCCGACACCCGCGGCTTGGAAAGTCGGAAGAGAAATAGGAAAGCAAATGGTTACCGCATACTATGAAAAGAACGAAGAGTGGCCCGATACATTCTCTTTTATGAGATTCGGTGTTGATTTTATGCGGGACGAGGGAACTCTTGAAGCAAGTTTGTTCTGGCTTTTGGGATGTGAACCTACATGGACAACAAACGGAATTTTCAAAGGGGCCGTTCCGGTTTTAGAATCTGACCCCGAAAAATACGATGAAATGTTTAAAATAAGGCTCAAAAACGGAACCGAAGTCTATAGACCTAGAATTGATGTAATTTACAATTCGGCGGGAATGAGAGACGGGTACGGCAGTATGTTTAGACATATAGATCGTGCGGTAAAAGCCGTTTCGTTGCTTGAAGATGAAGAAAATGTTTCAAACAATGTCAAGAAAAACGTAAAAGAAATACACGATTTGTTAATAAATGCCGGTCTTTCGGAAAATTTGGCAAGCGAATTTGCAACATCACGCGTTTTTGCTCAAGAACTCGGAAATTATGAAATCGGTACCGGAAACCTTATTTCCTCAAGCGGAAAGATGGAAAATGCAGGTGAAAACCAAGAAGATGTTCGTGCCGTTGCGGATTTGTATTTGGGCAATATGGGCTTTTTATATAGCGAGAATAATTGGGGAGATTCGTCAAAAGAGATTCAACTCGTAATGAAATCCATGTTGGGAAGAGCCGATGCTTCAGTTTTCTCAAGTTCTTCAGACTTATACGACTCCCTTGACAACGACGATGTTTTCCAGTATTTCGGTGTTATGAATTTGGCATCTTCGATGTACGACAAAGAAGGAAATTATATTGAAAACAGGAGCGAATGGAAGACTCCTGAGATGTTTATTGCGGATACAAGTAACATCGACTTTTACAAAGAAGGAGATAAACTTGCGTATACCGCATCTGAATTCATTCAAAAAAATCTAAATGCAAGATATCTTAACCCGAAATGGGTTGAAGGAATGAAAGAATCGGGACACAGCGGTGCTTCAATGTTTTCAGAAGTATTTGCCAATTTATACGGCTGGTCGGTTGCGTCAAACGGTGATTTGATAAGCGATTCGACTTGGAACAAAGTATATGATGTCTACATGGAACAAAGTTTGGTCGATTGGTCCGGAAACGTATCTCCCTACGCGCTTCAATCGATTACTTCTCGAATGATAGAAGTTAACAGAACGGGATATTGGAATGCAACAGACGAGCAGATGAAAACATTGGTTGAAACATATGTTGACTCGGCCGTTCAAACGGGTGTTGCATGCTGTCACCACACTTGCGGAAATCCGACATTTGACAAATTTATGCAAGGAATTATGTCTTCTCCGTTGTTAAACGACATGCCGGAAGAACAAAAACAAAAGTATTGGGAAGCCGTGTACGATGCAACGGAGCGCGACAAACCGAAAATTGAACAAGATAAAAAACCGGATAGCGAAGAACCAAGCGGAAGAAAAACGCGGAATATACTTCCGAATTTGCCAATTCCCACAGCGCCCTCGACAGATGAAAATAACACTTCTTTAAAAATTTCAAACGACACAAACAAAACGGGAGAAGGAGTCGGAAAAAGCGGAGGAAAGGCAGGAAATACATTTGTTTCCGGATTTCAAATGATTGAAAAAACGATTTCAAATACAACGGCCGCAATTATGGACTTTTTACAAAACCCGACATTTTCATCATCGAATATGTTTGTAATTTTAGCAATAATTCTTGTGGTCGGTGTGATATTTTACGGGTTCAAAAAACGGGACGTATAATACTTTAACGGATTGGTTTAAAATTAATATGATTAATAATTTGATACAGAAATTGGGGTGTTAAATTGATTACTAAAATTCTAAAATCGAATAAAATGAATACGAATAATATTTCCAAACTTTTTATAATATTATTTGCATTACTAATAGTTTTTTTAAGCATTTCGATTAGTAGCGCTGAAGAAGATTATGAAATTACCGAAGTTGACGAAGTTAAAGTTTTGTACGTTGCAACTCCCGGGTTTTATGCTTTTAACTTTATGGATCTTGTCGGATCGCATTACAGGGGTGCAAGATTCGATGTTGATTTTGTAGCGGGCTATAAACCGGACGGTTTTTGGGGCACTCCTCATGATGATTTTTATGCTCTTGCGGAAAACAATTATGAAGGATACGACATTGTTTTTCTCGACATGGTAAATATGTACAGAGATGCGTTTCAAACAGGTGCTGACAATGCGGCTGCAAACGGAACGATTTTAATTTCGATTATGACAGGTCCGTCGACTACGCCGCCTCATACTTGTTATATGCCGATGTCTTTTACGATTCGGGATCATCCGGAACTTTCAACCGGCCCTTATTCCGACGACAAAGAATTTATTGACAAATTCTTTTCGATTTACTCGTATGCCAAATCGGGGCAACTTAACGTTGATTACCAATACGACGACAACTCAATTATTGAAATGAGAAATCTTTTGATGGACGAAATTATAGAAAGAAAGAGCCCTTATGAATTTTGTGAAGTAAATTATAAAGATTTGTCGGAATTCGGAGACGTCTACATTATGAAAAACTTTGAGCCGCACGAAAATATAAAACACGTTCACAAAGGTGCAAAGTTGGAGTTTAAAGCAGTTCCGTTCAAAGGATATGAAATCGATTATTGGATAGGAGCTGTTGAAAACCCGAATGATAAATCAATAGCAACTCTTACCGTAAATGAAAATACGGACGTAAAAGTAGTATTTAAAAAATCAGAGTCTTCAATATGTAAACTTTACATAAATTACGGAACACAAAAATGAAGTAATGGAAGTGTCAAGCGGAACCGAATTGCCGGAATTATATGCATGGAAAAAAGGATATGCATTGAGCGGCTGGACCGACTTGAACGGGAAAAAAATTGAATATGATCACATCGTAGAAGAAGATTTGCATATAAATGCCGTTTGGAAAAAATTGCCGAGGCTAAACCCCGATTCAACTTCTGAAAACGCCGATATAACCGATATAATATATTTACTCCAATATACAGCAAATATAGGAATTTATGCATCAAAAACAAAAGAAGAAATGATAGAATACGGAGCAGATTTAAACGATGACGGAAGCATAAATATTGTAGATGTCATAATATTTTTAAAATCAATATAAATCCAGAAAATTAAAAACTAAAAAAATCTAG
>JAAYST010000064.1 GCA_012518265.1 Candidatus Methanofrustulum fimipullorum
AGATCTTTTTCATCTAGATTATTTTCATCTTTTATGAAAATTATGAAAATATCGCCGAAATTAACCGAAACATCAGAACACATATCAGTTTCGGAAAAAACTCCGAAACCTCACTATAAAATAATATTAAAATACAATAAAATTCTCTCGTTATATTTCTTGTGAAATAAAGAGAATCGCTAATAAAGCATACTTAATATTTAAATGTTTCTCAAAATATCCGAAAACTGAACCTAAAACGGAATAAATTTAGAATTAAGTTTCAAAAAGATATTGTGATTTGAGAGAGTACATACAAAGCGCAATGTTATATATAAACTTTGTGCTTGTATGACATCTTATATTTATTTGGCCGAAAAATTCTATTTCAGATAGTTAATGAAAATTTTGGCCAAAAATAACAGAAAAAAAAACGGCTTTTGCGCATTATATCGTATTAAGGTCGACTTTTGAATAACCTAAACTTCCCGTATTAGCATATAACTGATCGAAGACCGGTTTTCCGACTAAAAAGGTATAAATTTCGTCTGCTTTTTCAGATGCGTTTATGTCTTTGAAATTTTCAGGATACAATACAGTTCCTACAAAATATGCGTTTGCAAAGCTTGTGCCGTGGTTTGCTTTACACGAAGTATCAGGCATTATGCAATAGATTTCGCCATTTCGTACCGCTTTAAGCGTTTGATATGAAGGATCTGTTTTTAATTCTACAAGACCGCCGCCACCTGCCGCATTTCTCGTTGCAAGGTCAACAAACAAGATATCAGGGTCCCATTTCAGAATATTTTCTTTTCCGATGTTTGAAGATTCCAAATCTCCAATTTCCGAAACTTTATGATTTGCTTTAAGAAGATTAAATCCGATAAAATTCGGTTTCGTAGAAATCATACCGTGAGAGCCTCTGTTTGCAACACCGCCCAAATATACAACCGGTTTTTCATCTACAGGCGTGGACGGAACACGATTAGATAAATCGTCAATCATAGACCCGAAAAATGTTATTACTTCTTCCGCGCGCTCGGACTTTCCAATAACAGTCCCCAAAAGCCGCATGTTGTAAGAAAATTTATCGAAGTCATCTGCAGGACAATACTGATTAAAACAAACGATAGGAATTCCCGTTTTGGCCATAGCATCGTCCGCCATTTTTATACTGGACGCACCCTCCGAAGAACAGAGAATAACATCGGGCGACACCTTTAATGCAAGTTCGGCATCTATTTGAGCTTTTTTAGAGCCGAGCAAAGGCATTTTCGCAATTTCCGGATAAGAAAGCATATACGGCCTGCTTTCACGGCCCGTTTGTGTTGAATTGTCTGTAGTATCTACCCCTACGATTCTGTCGACTGATTGCAAATATACCATATAACGTGCAGATCCCGAGCCGACTAAACCTATTTTTTGAGGATTGGACGGGACTTCGACAGTACGACCGAGGTCGTCAACAACTGTAATCGTTTTACCGACTGAACCGTTTGATTCGTTAACGGAATTTAAGTCGCCGTTGTTTTCGTCGGGACCTAAACACCCCGATATACAAATTACTGAAGACAAGATTAGTGCAAATATCAAAAAAGAAATGAATGATTTGTTTTTAATGTTCATAAATAACACCAATATAATATATTTCTGTTTATATTTCGGTTTATTTTATTCATACTTCTTTTTATTGTGTTTGTATATTATTTCGTTCCTTTCCCCCTTATAATCAGATATAAAAACATCGGACCACCCAAGAAAGCCGTAAGAACTGCAACCGGGAGTACGTGCGGCGCAATCATAACGCGTGCAACCGTATCAGATACTAAAAGTAAAAGTGAACCGCAAACGAGACTTGCAGGAATTAAAAATCGGTGGTCATCGCCTACAAATCGCCTCATCATGTGAGGGCAGACAAGACCTACAAAACCGATAATCCCTAAAAATGAAACAACAATTGCGCTAATAAGAGATGCGGCAACCATTCCAACTATTCTGATTTTCTCCACATCAACTCCAAGCCCTTTTGCCGTTTCCTCGCCCGCGTCTATTGCATTGAAATCCCAGCGTTTGAGATATATATAGATGAAACAGACGACTACGATTACGGTAATTAAGAATAATTCATCCCAGCCGGCACGAGAAACATCACCGAATTGCCAGAAAACAATTGAGGCAAGTTTTGTGTCGTCTACGAAATATTGAATCGCCATAAGTCCTGCGTTAAATATCGAACTTATTGCAACACCGGCCAAAACCATTGTTTCCGGACTTGCGGTGCGCATTTTGGAAATTATTATAATTATTGCTGTTGTCAAAAGAGCAAACAAGAATGCGGAAAAAGTAGTAATATAAGGATTGTTTATAACAACCGCATCAGCGATGCTGCTGCCCGTTTTGCCCGAGTCGAATATAAGAATTCCGACTGCTGCACCAAATGCCGCCGCATTTGACAAACCAAGTGTGAAAGGAGATGCCAAGGGGTTTCTTAAAACGGACTGCATCGTAACACCTGCAATTGCAAGCCCTGCGCCCGCAACAACAGCTGTTAATGCTTGAGGAATACGAATATTCCATATAATAGTGTCATACAAAGAAGTTCCGCCTAAACTTTTCAAATAATTAATTACCGGAACAAGCATTCCTATTACGCTGTCAAAGAGCGAATAAAAATACGTTAAAATGCGGATTACACCGCCTACAAACAGTGTATGAGCCACATCGTAAACAGGGATATTTACCGCACCTACAGAAGCGGAAACTAAAAACATGATAAATGTAAAAATAACTCCGACTATAATTATAAAATATTTTTTACCAATATAATCGGAATAAGCTTCTGAGTACGTTTTATCAGACTTTTTACTATTGGAACTCATTTATTGTTCACCAAACATAAAATAAAAACAAAAAATAAATATCAAAATTAAAAAAAATACAAATTAGATAACAAATAGATAGACAAAATATTAAAATGATATGCAATTCGTGTTAATAATAAATGATTTTTTAACAATATTGAGTAGTACTAGTAGATAAAACAACTATATAAAGTAATGGGATAATATTAACCATTACACTTATAATTAACCATTACACTTATAAAAAAGAAAAGAAAAGAAAAAACAAAAAAAACAAATGTATAAAAAATAAAAAAGAAAATAAAAAGGAAATAAAAAGAGAATAAAAAGGAAAAAAAATAGAAAATATTAGAAAAATATTAGAAATGAAGGGCTTTTAAGCCCTTCGTGTTTGTTATTAGATTCAGACTAATTCTGAAAATTGCGTTTCGAAATGTACTGAAAATATGATTGATTTAAAGATGCGTGTAGTGTTTATTATCCCAATAGTAATACAAACGGGTTTGAAATACTTTAAATGAAAATATTCCGTAACGAATCCGCCATTATTTCAATTTATATAATTCATTTATCGATTTCATTAATATACCTATTATCTAATAATTTATTACTGTTGATTATTACTTTTGTCCAATAATTTATTAATTTAATTACTGTATTGTTATAATTACTGTATTGTTAATTTTACTGTGTTGTTAATTTACTACTGTAGTTAAATTATACTGATTTCATTTAACAGTAAATTTCACCATATTATATCACATTGGAAGATGCTTTTCATCATCGTTGTTTTTTCACAAAAGCCATATAACTGCACTTATCGCATCGATTTTCACAATCATTATATTCAGGGCATTGGGCTATACATTGTTTTGTATCAACGTTTGCGATATTTTCGGATGCACCTGATGCGGGCAATGAAGAAGTTACTTTAAGTAAATGCTCAAGCAAAACAAATATTGCATGTTCATGTTCTCCTTTACTTTTATGTATGTGAAGAGGAGAAATACTTAAATCATAATAGCCGTCAAATTCTTTGACCAAGTCTTCTTCAAAACATAGCATCTTAAGTTTTATCTTAACCAAATCCGCATGAAGACGTATAAGCTGATTTTTATTCATTTAAATCAAAATCCTCCGGCGAATTGTTTACGGGATAGATATGAGATTGAAATAAAAGTTTATAAATGTTACCTAATATTTTAACTCGATAAATTAAAATACTTGAAAAAAACACATAAAAAATGGAGGAAAAATTAATGGAATTAAATTTAGGTGGAACTGTTCCTTTATCAACGGTTGATTGGCCGGGAAGATCTGTTATTTCCGTATTTTTTAACGGGTGCCCTTTAAAGTGTCCATATTGTCATAATTTTGAGAATATTAATGCGAAAAGATATGTTGACATAAAAGATGTTGAAACGGAAATATTAAAATCGAAGCCTTTTGTAAGCGCGGTTGTTTTTTTGGGAGGAGAACCTACAGTACAGCCGGAAGCTTTAGTTAAATTGGCGCGCTTTTCAAAAGAAAATAAATTGCTCGTCGGCGTTCATACAAACGGATATTACCCGGAAGTAATTGAGCGTCTAATTGAAGAAGAGTTAGCGGATAAATTTTTTGTAGACATAAAGGCTCCGCTTGTAAATGAAAAGTACGACATAGTCGCAGGTTTTCCGAACCGAAATAAAAAGACAGCGGAAAGGGTAATTGAAAGTATTAAAAAAATTGATGAAAGCGATGCGGCACTTGAGCTGAAAACGACTGTTTTTCCGAAGTTTACGGGAAATGAAAAAGATATAGAAGAAATCACAAAATTTATTAAGGAAAATATAAAAAACAAACAAAAAACGACTTATGTAATCCAACAAGGAAGAACGGAAAATATAGAATCGGAAGAAATAAAAAAAGGCGGTATGTATTCTAAAGAAGAAATTTACAGATTGGGACTTGTCGGAAAAAAAAAATTAAACGATTTGGACATATATATAAGAACAGATGAGAGCGGAAGAGAAAAAATTGGGAATTAATTTTATTAAAATCAAAAAAAAACAAAGCTTTATATATGATGAAGGCGTTGATGTGCTGCCTAAAGGGAACAGTAAAAAAAACCCGCCTTAACTCAGTGGTAGAGTGCGCGGCTGTAGTATGAATCAATGCATTGGTTTGCATTACGCGCAGGCACCGCGATGCCCCCGGTTCAAGTCCGGGAGGCGGGATATTTAATATCAAATAAATTTATTATAGAATCTGTAATTATAAAAGCTGTAAATACAGAAAAATTTAAGAAACCTTTAAATACAAAAAGTACATTTGAAGGTAGTACAAATCCGATAAGTTATCGGTAAAAAATCTAAACTTTATCTATAAAGCCCATGTAGTGTAGAGGCCTATCATGGAGCCCTGTCGAGGCTCCGACCCGGGTTCAAATCCCGGCGTGGGCGTGATAGAAAATAAAACCGATGAAAATCGGTTTTTTTGTAAATGAAAAAACTGTTTAAATTTTTTATGACTGTTTTTTTCGGCAATTCCTTTTAAGATTTTAACGGTTATTCCGTTTTATTCTTTTCCTTTAAGGTTTCGGTGTCGGTGGCCTAATTCTGTTGTTCCGGTTTATTCTTTTTAGGAAAAGCCGAGATTCAGCTTTTCATTTTTAGCGGAGAAGACCAAGCCGCCGTTTTCCCTTTCCGCCGGCCAATTTCAAAATTTTTACCGAGGCCCGTTTTTTTTAATTTAAAGAAAAAGCCGAACTGCAGTTTTATTCCCGATTGGGATTTTAAAGGCTGCCACGTCGTACCATTCACTTTAAAAATTTAAACGGTTTTTCGTTTTATTCTTTTCCTTTAAGGTTTCAGTGTCGGTGGCCCTATTCTGTTGTTTCGGTTTATTCTTTTTAGGAAAAGCCGAGATTCGGCTTTTCATTTTTAGCGGAGAAGACCAAGCCGCCGTTTTCCCTTTCCGCCGGCCAATTTCAAAATTTTTACCGAGATCCGTTTTTTTTATTTTAAGAAAAAACCGAATATCCGGTTTATTCTTTTCCTTTAAGGTTTCAGCGTCGGTGGCCTAATTTTTTTGTTTCGGTTTATTCTTTTTAGGAAAAGCCGCGTTGCGGCTTTTCCTTTTTTGGCAGACACAACCCCGCCGCCGTTTTTCCAATTTGTTGTTCTTATTTTTCGATTTTATTTTGATTATTTTATTTTGGTTATTTTATCAATATTGATTATAAACTTTATCTATAACAAACGCCTTATTCGTATTATGAATCTGAAAAAAGCGATACCGGAACAATATGACGGATATTTGATATACGGCAGTTCCAATGATGCGGATTTTAATTATATTACAAAATTCCAAACATCAGACCCTGTAACTTGTCTTATATCAAAAAACGGAAAAGATATTCTTTTAGTATCCGATATGGAAAAAGAGAGAGCTGTTTTGGAATCTCAAATAGAAAAAATCGAAACCACAACTGAGCATAATTTGAAGGAAAAAGTAAAAAAATACAAAGATTCCGATAAAGGATATGCTCATTTAATTGTAGAGTTGTTGGAAAAAAACGGAATTAAATCGGTTGCGGTTCCGCGAGACTTTCCTGCGTTTTTTTATAAAATAATTGAAGAAAACGGAATTTCAATTGAAACTGTTAAAAGCCCTTACTTAATTGTGCGTGCAAAAAAGAATGAAAATGAAATTAAATTCGTGCAGGAAGCGGTTTTTGCAGCAGAAAAAGCGATGAAAGATGCAATTGATTTGATAAAGAGTTCGAAAGTAAAAGACGGTTTTTTATATAATTTTGAAACACAAAAAGTGCTGACAGGAGAAGATGTTTTAAAAAGGATTGATAAAACTCTCAATGAAAACAATTGTGTCGGCGAAGATACGATAGTTTCTTGCGGGAAAGATAGCGCAATGCCGCACGGAAAAACATACGGCCCCTTAAAAGCAAACGAGTCGATCGTAATAGATATTTTCCCTAAAAATAAAAAAACGGGATACTACGGCGACATGACGAGAACCGTTTTAAAAGGAAAAGCAAACGATGATTTGAAAAAAATGTACGAGGCTGTAAAAGCTGCACAGTATGCCGCTTTTGACATATTGAAACCGGGAATTACGTGTAAAAAAGTGCACGATGCCGTTTGTAAAACGTTTGAAGATTTGGGATACGATACATACAGAAACGGCTCAAAAGTGGGATTCATACATACAACCGGGCACGGCCTCGGACTTGAAATTCATGAGCTGCCGAGTGTGTCCGATAATGAACATATATTAGAAGAAGGAAATGTGATTACAATTGAGCCGGGACTCTATTACCCGGAAATCGGAGGAATTCGAATCGAAGATACGGTTGTAATTACAAAAGAAGGTTTTAAAAATTTTAATACTATGGAAAAAATATTTGAAATATAAATTATAATATGAAATATAAGTTATTAGATTAATATAAATTATTATATAAATTATTATATAAATTATTGTATAAATTATTGAATTAATTAAAAAGAGATTTTTGAAATGAGACTTGATAAAAAAAACGATGTTATGACACAGGATGAAATTTTTGACTGTTACAGGAAAGCCGGGGAAATCCACAGAAAGCTTATAGAAGAATCGAGAGAAAAAGTAAAAAAAGGTGTAGGAGTTTACGAGTTTGCCGACTACATCGATAAGAGAACTATAGAGCTTGGAGGACTTTCGGCGTTTCCGGTAAATATTTCATTAAATGAAGAAGCGGCGCATTCGACTGCTTCGTTTGAAGATGAAAGAAAATTCGAAAAAGATGTGATAAAAATCGATATCGGAGTCCACGTAAAAGGATATATTGCGGACGGTGCAATTACTATAGATCTTTCGGGAAAATATTCCGATTTGGTAAAAGCAAGTGAAGAAGCGCTCAATGCGGCAATCGATGTTGTGAAAGCAGGTGTTTCGACAACAAAAATCGGGGAGACGATAGAAGATACGATTCAGGGCCTCGGTTTTGAGCCTGTCAGAAATTTAATGGGCCACGGCGTTGACAAGTATATTGCACATGCGGAGCCGTCTATTCCGAACTGCAGAATGAAATATGACGCAACGCTTGTTGAAAATCAAGTAATTGCAATTGAACCTTTCGCAACTGACGGAGAAGGGTTTGTCGTTGACGGAAAGTTTTGTGAAATATATTCACAAGTGAAAAACAAACCAACCAGAATTAAGTTTATAAGAGAAATTCTGGAACATATAAAAACTTATAACGGGCTTCCTTTTGCTGCAAGATGGCTTCCGCAAAACAAAACTGATATGGCGCTAAACCAATTACTTAAAGAAGGAACGATTACGGCGTATCCGGTTTTAATAGAAGCAAGCGGCGGAATAGTATCACAAGCAGAACATACATTAATAGTTACGGAAGACGGATGTGAAGTAACGACAAGATAAAAACAACATGATAAAAATAACACAAGATAAAACAAGATAACGAAATCATAACCGGTTGTATCAGTTGTAAGGAAAGTGAACTTTTCGACCGCAATTGTAGCATGTCGTTAAAACGTACTCTCCTTTCAATCTTACACGGCAATTGCTTCCGGGCACTAAAAATGAGTAGCAGTATTTACAAATTCTCCGTTTTATATGTCTTGGAATTTTTACTCTTTGTCTCATTGAAATTTGTCTTATCAAGTTAACATACCTGTCTGAGCGCTCGGGATTTGTTTTGTAGTTTTTTTCCGCCAACCGGAACAGAATATTAATTCGCTCATAAGCTACCCTTTTAGAAAGGGTTTTATTTTTCTTTCGGACTCTCATGTACATTTATTTCAACCTGATACAAATAACATATACACAATTATTAAATTTAACGATTTAATTAAATCAAATTAAAAACAAATTAAATAAAAAACAAATAAAAAATTAAATCAAATTAAAAAATAACGAAAACAAAAGAAATGAAAAAACGAATACAAAAACAGTAAAAAAATAAATAGAAAATCGTATTTGTTGAAATTAAGTTCATAAATAGATGTTTTACCGTAACCGGTATAGCATCTGCCCTCCATTGAATTTGATATATCATATGAATATTTTAATATTGAATTTATTAAGTTTGTTGACAAAATTCGAATATATAAAACGGGTTTCTTTTTTATAACGAGTCCTCTTGATTGAGCTGATACCGATATTTGATTTGCCGTATTAAACAGATTCGGAATAAAACTCAATGAAAGAAAAATCATAAGTGAGAGATCTGTTGAAGATATGTTAAACTTTTTTAAAGGTAAATAGTCAAATAATCTTTCAAGTCCCAATACGAGTTTTGAAGTGTTGGTTGTTTGAGTGATTATAGAGGACAATAAAACGAGTATAAAAAATTTTAAGACGGGAAACAATGCCGCAAAAAAAGTATATACGGATATCGAAATGAAGCCGTATTCAAAATGCGGCAAATTTTCAAAATTTAAAAAATGAAATATTTGAAAATGTTGAAAAATTTCAAAGTGTTGAAAGTTTTGAAATATTTCAAAAAATATTTTGTTGTCGGATATGAATGAAATTGTGTGTTCTTTTTGGATAAAAACAAATCTTAAAAGAAATATTAAAAAGAATATAAAGAGAAGCGGTTTGATTGTTTTTAATATATCTATCACGGAAATTGAAAATAAAAACATGAATAAGAAAGTTAATAGTAAAAAAAACAAAAGCGAAATAACAGATGTTTCATGAAATATCAAAATGCTTAAAACAGCTAGTGAAAGAAGTTTTGTGCGCGGATCCAATTTGTAAAAAAAACTTGAATTTGAATTTGATACAAAAGATGAAAAAACCATAAAAACATTCTTCCAAAAAATAAAAAAACAAAAAAAATCTCTTAATCTTTTTCTTTTAATCTTTTTCTCTGTTTAAATTCAGCACTTCAGCCAAATGGGAATAAACGGTCTTCGGGTCTTTTAATAAAACGTCTACGGGATATCCGTTTTTTTTGAAATGAAGCAGCAACTCCGTAATATCGGAAACGGGATATTTTCCGGATAATATATATTCGCTGTATGTGCCTGAAAAAACAATTTTACCGGCTGATACTGTATAAATTTTATCGGCATTTGAAATCGGTCTTGGGTCATGGCATATGAATACAATTGTTTTTCCTTGTGATTTTAAATTGTTCACTATGTTTAAAATTTGTTTTGAAGATTTCAAATCGAGCATTGATGTCACTTCATCAAATACTATAACTTCGGGGTTTGTTGCCAAAACACCTGCGATTGCCACTTTTTGAGCTTCTCCTCCGCTTAAATCTACCGGATTACGATTTTCATATCCGCTCATCCCGACTGCGTTTAAAGCGCTTTTGACTCTTTTTTTAATTTCTTTTGAGGAAAGACCTAAATTTTCAGGGCCGAACGCCACGTCTTCTTCTACCGTATTTCCGACAAATTGTATATAAGGATTTTGAAACACGATTCCGACTTTTTTCCGAATGTCGGGAAGTTTGCTTTTGTCCGAAGTGGACATTCCGTCTATAACCACTTTTCCGGAAATCGGTTTGTAAATTCCGTTTAAAAGAAGCCCCAAAGTGGATTTTCCGGAACCGTTAGGGCCTGTTAAAATGACGAAAGTTCCCGGAAATATGTCAAAAGATATATCAGATAACTTAAAAGAACCCGGCTTATGTTCGAAATTGACGTTTGACAGGGAAATTATCGGCTTTGTTTTTTCAGATGTCATAAAATACACAAATATATTGATTTGAATTATATGAATCTATTGAACAAATAGAATAAATATTAAGTTATGTAGTATTTTGTATAGGTCTTTTTGTGTAGATCTGAGACATTACAAGTGCTACTGCAAGTGATTTTACTACATCTCCCAAAATGAACGGGAAAAAGCCTGAAAAGAAAGCAACTTCCGGGGAAAGGTTTACAAAAATCATTAGATGAATTGTGCCTATTGCCAAAATAATCATGCTGCCTAACAAACATGCAACAAACAAGAGTGCAAGTGATTTTAAAGAAGGAGAATCGTATTTTAAGAATATTTTATCGGAAATAACGCCCACAATTATTGAAGCTATAAGAAAACTGTACAAATAACCGCCTGTAGGCCCTAAGATTACTCCCAAACCGGAAGTGCCGGAAGAAAATACGGGAAATCCTGCAATTCCTATCAACAAGTAAATAAAAATGCTTAAGCTTCCGCGGAATCCGCCTAAGAAAACAGAAGCAAGCAGTACGAAAAATGTTTGAAGAGTAATAGGAACGAAAGGAAGTGGAATAACAAGTTGCGCACCTATTGCGATTAAAGCTGCAAAAAAGGAAGATAAAACCATTAACTGTAAATTACTAATATTTTGATTTCGCATGATTATTCACCTCAAATTAATTCCAAATGATACATAAAATAAAAAAATGTCTTACTAGAAACTGAACAAGAAATATATATATTTAATTGCATGTTTATAATTGAAAAGAACATATTTTATATATCTGAAAAACGTTTTCGATTCAGTTTTTGTTAATGGGCGTGTGGCCTAGCCCGGATATGGCGGCAGCCTCCTAAGCTGTTAATCGGGGGTTCAAATCCCTTCGCGCCCGCCTTTTTTATAAAAGTATGCTTTGGGGGAATTGTTATAATAAGAAAAGCAAAAGTGTCGGATGTTCCGCAAATGAGAAAAATTATAAATTCGTATGCGGCTGAAGACTGTATGTTGCCGCGTTCTCTTGACAGTTTGTATTCCAAAATAAGAGATTTCCATGTCTGCGAAATCGACGGAGATGTCGTCGGTTGCTGCGGAATACATACGAGTTGGGAAGATTTAGCGGAAGTAGTTTCACTTGCGGTTACCAAACCGCATACAAAAAAAGGCATTGCATCTCAAATGCTTGAAATATGTACAGACGATGCAAAAACTGTTGGACTAAAACGTTTATTTGTGCTTACAAGCATCCCGGAATTTTTTGAAAAACGCGGATTTGAAAGAGTCTCAAAAGACGATATACCATGGAAAGTATGGGCGGACTGCGTTAATTGTCCGAATTATCCCGACTGCGATTCCGTTGCATTGATAAGGTCTATTGATGAATAAAAGAAAAAATAAAATATAAAAAAGAAAAAAATAAAATAAAAGATAAAAGAAGAAAAAGAAATAAAAAATGTCGGAGAAGGAAATAGGAATGTCTAAAAAATTGGAAATGGCTCAAGATAATCAGAAAAGTATTAAAAAAGAAGACAAATTAAAAGAAAATTTAAAAGACGTAAAGAATATTTATCTTGTAATGAGCGGAAAAGGCGGTGTCGGAAAAAGTACTGTCGCCGCCGCAATTGCCGCCGGTCTTGCTGTGAGAGGAAACAAAGTCGGAATTATCGATTGCGACATGCACGGACCGAGCATTCCTGCAATATTTGGGATTAGTGAAATTAGGCCCGGAATTGAAAATAATAAAATTGCACCAATATACCCGATTTCAAACTTATCTGTTATGTCTATCGGCTTTTTGCTTGAAGACGACGATCAGCCCGTTATATGGCGAGGACCTGTAAAATCCGGCGCAATCAGACAATTTTTTGAAGAAGTCGAGTGGGGAAACCTTGATTATTTAATAGTCGATTTACCGCCCGGAACGGGAGACGAGCCTCTTGGAATTGCACAAATGTTAACAACCGAAATTAACGGGGCCATTATCGTTACAATTCCGCAAGACATCGCACTTAAAAGCGTTAGAAAATCGTTGACATTTTTAGAAAAACTCAACATAAAACCTTACGGAATCGTAAAAAACATGGACGGATTAGTTTGTCCTAAATGCAATGAAAAAATTCATGTATTCGGATCCGACACCGGAAGCGTTGAAAAAGCATCTGAAGATTATAATGTACCCGTTTTAGCGAAATTGCCGCTTGACCCTGAATTTTCCGAAGCGGAAGAAAAAGGAGAAATTATCCGCTGGATGATGAAAGAATCGGCATGGAAAAGTGCAATTACTCCGCTTTTAGATAAAATTGAAGATGATAATTTGAATTCATAATTTATAAAAAATCAAAAAAAATAATAAAATAAATGATGAAATAAATAATAAAATAAATGATGAAAAACAATACACAAAATAATCAAAATAAATGAGAATTAAAAATGCAACCGTTTTTAATGAGTATGTTTTATTTTTGGATATGTTATATTCTTGTAACTCTCGTTGGAATTTTGCATACCGTTTTCAATATTTATGTTCTTAAAATGAAACCAATGGACGAAAACGGAATGGGAGAAGCGTACGAAAATACTAAACCGTGGCACCCTCTCTACAACATTATTCTGTTTTCTATATTTGTATGGTTGTATATAAACGGACTTGAAAATCCGACATTGACAGATGCGTTGATTACGGGAGGAATATGGACTCTAATCTGTATTGTGTTTGATTTGTTCGCATGGGTTATTGTAAAACATCCGTGGAGTTTGTCGTTTAAAGAGTTTTATGCGGACTATCAGCCGTGGATTACATTGATTTATATAGCCATATTTGCAGGACCGATTGCGGGATACTTTTTTGTGACTGCATAAAAGTTTTCCGATACGAACAGATATAAAAATATAAATAATGAGAACGAATTATTAGTGTGCAAATTACAATTTATATAAACAACCGAGGAAAATTATGAAAAATGAAAGAATTTTTAAAGGAATTTGGTTCTTCCTGGTCGCCCTTGTTGTCGGAACTTTCGTAGGTTTTACTGTTGGAAATATCGTGTGGGGACTTTTGGTCGGAATTATACTCGGTATTATATTCTTCCTTGTCGCTTTTGCAGGAATTGTAAAATAATTATAAAAATTATAAAAAAATGTAAAATAATTATAACAATAATCATTTTCTAATTTATTTGCTTGTTCTTATTATTCTTATTGTTCTTATTTATTTGTTTATTTATTTGTTTATTTATTTGTTTATTTATTTGTTTATTTATTTGTTTATTTATTTGTTTATTTATTTTCTATTTATTATTTCTTTTTATTTATTTATTTATTTATTTTCTATTTTTTATTAATTTAAAAGTATAAAACGGAGGAAAAAACATAACTAACAGAATCAAAATGAAAACACCGCTTGTAGAAATGGACGGGGACGAAATGACTCGTGTTTTGTGGGCAATTATAAAGGATGAGTTGATTTTGCCTTTTGTCGATCTTAAAACGGAATATTACGATTTGGGATTGGAATATAGAGATGAAACGAATGATCAGGTTACAATCGATTCGGCCGAGGCTACAAAAAAATACGGTGTTGCGGTAAAGTGTGCAACTATTACTCCAAATGCTCAAAGGGTTGAAGAATACAATTTAAAAGAAATGTGGAAGAGCCCGAACGGAACTATTCGTTCAATTTTGGACGGAACCGTGTTTAGAGCACCAATCGTTGTTAAAGGAATCGACCCTTGTGTGAAAAATTGGGAAAAACCGATAACGATTGCACGTCACGCATATGGTGATTTTTACAGCGGCGTTGAATTAAAAATAGATAAACCGGGAACTGCAAAAGTCGTTTTTGAAGGAAAGGACGGAACAAAAATTGCGGAAACGATTCACGAATTTGATGCGCCGGGAATTATTCAGGGAATCCATAATACGGATAAATCTATTTCAAGCTTTGCACGCTCCTGCTTTAATTATGCGCTTGACACAAAACAGGATTTGTGGTTTTCAACAAAAGATACGATTTCAAAAAAATACGACCACAGATTTAAAGATATTTTCCAAGAAATTTATGACAACGAATACGCAAAACAGTTCGAAGAAGCAGGAATTGAATATTTCTATACGCTTATAGACGATGCGGTTGCGCGCGTTATGAGATCTGAAGGTGGATTTATATGGGCATGTAAAAACTATGACGGGGACGTTATGAGCGACATGGTTGCAACCGCATTTGGATCACTTGCGATGATGACTTCCGTTTTAGTGTCTCCTGACGGCGTTTACGAATATGAAGCGGCCCACGGAACTGTTCAAAGACACTACTACAGACACTTAAAAGGTGAAGAAACGTCTACGAACTCGGTTGCAACGATATTTGCATGGACGGGAGCACTCAAGAAAAGAGGAAGCCTGGACAATATCCCGGAATTGGAAGATTTTGCACAAAAATTGGAAGATGCAACAATAAAAACTATCGAAAACGGAACGATGACAGGCGATTTGGCAAGAATGTCAACGCTTGAAAACATAAACAGCGTAAACAGTACGGAATTTATAAAAGCCGTCAGAAAAACACTCGAAGAAAAGCTGAAAAATTAAAATTTTATTAAAAATCAAAAAAGAATAAAATCAAAAATAAAAACAAAATCAAAAATAAAAAAATATAATGGGTTTACCCATTATATTTTTTTTTATTTTAAAATTTTTTAAATTTTTACTTTTTAATTCAAAAATTAAATATATCCTTTTTTGTGCATGAGTTCGACGTTTAAAACGCTTGCGCCTGCGGCGCCTCTAATCGTATTGTGGCCGAGTGCGACATATCGTATTCCTTCTCGAATTCTTCCGACTGAAACGCTCATGCCGCCGCCCATTTCTCGATCTAATCTCGGTTGCGGACGGTCCGGCCCTTCGCATACGATAATCGGAAATTCGGGTTCTGTCGGCAAGTCGGACAGTTTCGGATCAAATGTTTTGAATGCGTTTTTGACTTCTTCCGGTGTCGGATTTTTTTCCATGTCGACCCAAAATGCTTCCGTGTGACCGTCGATTACGGGTACGCGGTGGCAAGAAGCGGATACTTTGAAATCGGCACATTTAACTTTTGTCCCGTCGAATTTCCCGAAAATTTTCAATATTTCCGTTTCCATTTTCTCTTCTTCGCCGCCGATATAAGGAACAACGTTGTCGTAAATTGCCATTGCGTAAACACCGTTATAGCCCGCTCCGGAAATCGCCTGCATTGTTGCAACGTTTACGTTTCTTAGTCCGAATTGTTCAAGGGGTTTTAGCGTCATTGCCATTACTATTGTAGAACAGTTGGGATTTGTAATAATGCAGCCGTCCCATTTTCGGTTCTTTTTCTGAATGTCGATTAAAGCCAAATGATCCGGATTTACTTCCGGAATTGTTAACGGAACGTCTTTTTCCATTCTCATTGCCGCAGCATTGCTTGCGACAACGAATCCTTCCTTTGCAAATTCGGGTTCCGTTGTTTTTGCCAAGTCGGCGGGAAGTGCCGAAAATACAACATCGGCATCGATATATTTCGGATTGATTTCCGAAACTTCAATATCTGCAACGGATTTCGGGATTTCGCGTCCCAATTTCCAATCGGCAGCATCTGCATAAGCTTTTCCGGCACTTCTCGAAGAAGCACCAAGAGCCGTTAATTCAAACCAAGGGTGATCGGACAGCGCCTGAACAAATCTTTGACCTACATTTCCGGTCGCGCCCAAAACACCAACTTTAATTTTCTTCGTCATAAAAAATCCTCAAAAATTAAGCGAATCTTACATGTAAAATTCTGATAAATGAATTTTAATAGAACTATATAAAAATATCCTTGAAAATGAAACAAGTAAAAGAAAAAAAAGCAAAAAAGAAAAGCAAAAAAGAGAAAAAAAACAAGAAAAAGGAAAAACAAAAAAAAGAAAAAAACAAGAAAAAGAAAAAAACAAGAAAAAGAAAAAAAAAGAAAAAAATAAAAAAATGAAAAAGTTTCAAAAGAAACAAGAAAGAAACAAAAAAAACAGATTAGTAAAAAAAAAGATTAAAAAAGATTAAAAAACGGAATATTTTTAAAAACTGCGTTTTTAAAAATAAACGTTTTTTCTGTTTACTGTTTATTTCAGTTTACAGTTTGTTTCAGTTATAACATACTGTTTGTTGTTGTTTGTTGTTGTTTGTTGTTGTTTTAATTTTAAAATTTTAAAATCAGAGTGTGATTGCAACATTCGGGCAAACGTCAACACATGCACCGCATTCGGTACATTCGTCTTCATCGACTACTGCAATTCCTTCGTCATCGAGACTTATTGCTTCTGCCGGGCATTCATCCATACAAAGTCCGCATCCGGAACACTCATCTCTATCAATAACTATAGGCATTTTTTAAAACTCCTAACATTTTACTTAAATGTTTAAATACTAAACAAAATTTTTGCTTAGTCATACTTCTAATTCATATTTATCATATTTTATTCAAAATATTCAAAATCTTCAGAAGCAATATTTATGTAAATTATAACATATATATAAATTATACCATATATTATACCATATTCATATTATAATGCTGTAAATCATACAAATATAATAAACAATAATAAACAATAAAGTATAATAAACTATATAATATTTATAAAATATATATTGTTTGAAATTTCGCATGAGATATTACATAAATTTGTTATATAGATTTTTGAATAGATCAAATAATCAAATAAATATAATATTTGAAGTAGACTCAATTATATACAAGAATTAAGAATATATACTTTTTGTTTCATTTTATAGTTCAATAAAGAATAAAACGATTTAAAAAGAAGGGATTTTATTGACAAACAGAAGAAGTCGGGATATATACGAAAGTCGGAGTACATATGAAAATAAAGGTTATTTAGAAAAACTGGGCAAAATTCGTGGAAACAGATATTTAGGAATTATAACAGTTTCATTTATTATTGCATTAATTATGTCGATGACTCTTTTCGGAATTTACGGAATAATAATGTCTAAAGAGCTGCCTGTTCCGCATTATTCCATTTTGTTACTCGCGTTTGCCGTCTTCTTTATTTTAATTTTTGAGTTTTTCGATTCAAAGGTAAATGTAACAAGACTTGTAGCAGGTGTATTAGGATTTATTTGCGCATTTTGTATTACTGTAATAATTGCGGCATTAATCCAAAGTATAAAAATGACGATATACCAAATGTTTGGAAGCTTTGGAATCGGATGGGAAATGATTGTTACAAGTATATCCGTTTGTATGATAATTTCAGTAATCGGAATCAAAATGTTGTTATCCGTAATTGAAAAGGATTAAATAGTAAATAGTATTGAAAATAAGATTAAATTAATAAATTAATGAATAAATAAATGGATAATTAATAAATTAATGAATAAATAAATGGATAATTAATAAATAAATGGATTATTGTAAATTGATTGTTTTTTAAGAGGTTGTTTTTTATGTGTATTGCAATTCCGGGGAAAATTACAAAAATTTTGGATGAAATTACGGCTGAAGTTGATTTTGGGGGAGTATTTAGAGAAGTAAATTTGGTTTTGTTGGGGGGTGCCGATGAAGTAAAAGTGGACGAATATGTATTAGTCCATGTCGGATATGCAATTTCTGTAATTTCTGAAGAAGAAGCACGCCTTACAATAGAAGCTTTCGACAGCATACTTGAAGCTGTTGAAGCTGAAGAAGCGGCAAACTAAAAAACGTATCGGGAATTGTTATAATTATGATATCCGAAATTGAAAAAAAGGCCGTGGATATTCAAAAGAAGCTTTTGGAAAAAATAAATGAAAATCCGAAACCGGCGCGTATCATGCACATTTGCGGAACGCATGAAAGAACGATTGCAAAATATGGTCTTAGAAGCCTTCTTCCTAAATCAGTTGAAGTTTTAAGCGGCCCCGGATGCCCTGTTTGTGTAACCCCTGACGACGATATCGACACGGCAATTATTCTTGCCAAAAAAGGATATACTGTGATTACTTTTGGGGACATGCTCAGAGTTCCGGGAACTGAAGAGAGTTTGTTTGATGCAAGGTCGTCAGGCGCAGATGTCAGAATGGTGTATTCAATTGATGACGCCGTAAAAATTGCAAAAGGAAATCCGGAAAAAGAGTTTATATTTTTTGCAATCGGATTTGAAACTACGATTCCGATGACTGCGGCGGCCGTTAAAAGAGGAATTCCTGAAAATATGAAGATTTTGACTTCATTTAAACAAACGCCTCCCGCAATGGAATTTTTAATAAGAGATATAAATGTAGATGCGTTCATTGCGCCCGGACACGTTGCGGCCATTACGGGTACGAACAATTTAAAATTCTTTGAAGAAAAAGGATATCCGGTAGTTGTTGCCGGTTTTGAGTCGTACGATGTATTGTATGCAATTTTACTTCTTGAAAATCAGTTGAAGCAAAATATTGCAAAAGTTGAAAACGCATATCCGAGAGTTGTTAAAGAAGAAGGAAATAAAATCGCATTGAAAATGATAGACGATGTTTTTGAAACGTCGGATTCCGAATGGAGAGGGCTTGGAATTATACCGAAATCTTCATTTATTTTTAGAAAAGAATACGAAAACATCGATGCCGGAATTCAATATAAAGATTATTATACAAAAGAACTTGAAGAATTGAGAGAAAAGAGAAAATCAAAAAAGAAAAACTGCATTTGCGCATTAATTCTAACAGGCAAAAAAACGCCGGAAAACTGCCCGGTTTTCGGAAAACAATGCACACCTGCATCACCAATCGGACCTTGTATGGTAAGCGATGAAGGAATGTGCCATAACTGGTACAGATATAGAAAAGTTTAAATTGTTTTTGAGAGTTTTTTAGTTTTTTTGAGAGTTTTTGGTTGAACTTTTTAAAATGTTTTTTAGTTAACTGTTAACTTTTTAAAAGTTTTTCAAAAACTTTCTTCAATCATTTTTTTTGAATTTTTTTTGGAATTATCGGAACTTTCTTCAAATTTTTCAGGAGTTTCTACAAATTTTTCGAGAGTTTCTTCAAATTTTTCAGAGGATTTTTTAAGTTCCGGAGATCCTTTTGGTTTTTCAAGAGATTCTTTGAATTCCGAAGATTCCGGTTTTTCAAGAGATTCTTTGAATTCCGAAGATTCCGGTTTTTCAAGAGATTCTTTGA
>JAAYST010000010.1 GCA_012518265.1 Candidatus Methanofrustulum fimipullorum
AGATCTTTTTCATCTAGATTATTTTCATCTTTTATGAAAATTATGAAAATATCGCCGAAATTAACCGAAACATCAGAACACATATCAGTTTCGGAAAAAACTCCGAAACCTCACTATAAAATAATATATGGAGAAATAAACAAAGACATTACTTTTATGTAAAACATAAAAGAAAGTACATGTTTTTTTTGTTTTATATGTTTGTAATCAAACTATTTTTTACTACACATTTCCAAAAAATCTGTATTCTGTACTAAACAGATTTTTTTTGTTCGTTTTGGGAAATGTTAGTAAAACAACAAACAAATTACACAATATCTAAAAGACATTGTACGCACGAACTAGTGCGGAGATTATACTAAGTACGATTTAGTATATAAATGTTTTGATTTTTCTGATTCTTATAAAATCACATAATAAACAAAAGGTATGCAAATAGTACGCAAATAATTTATAAAGAATTTAAACATCCCGACTGAGATTTGAACTCAGGTTGAAAGCTCCGGAGGCTTCCGGGATATCCGCTACCCCATCGGGACAAAACGGAAAACTATAGCATACGAAAATGTATAGTATACGAAATTATAAAAATAAATATACGTCCCGACTGAGACTTGAACTCAGGTCAAAAGCTCCGCAGGCTTCTAGGATATCCGCTACCCTATCGGGACATATTAAAATTAATTTTTGAATAGAAAGGTAAAAAGGAGTATTTACAATATAAAGTTAACGCTTTTACTTTTTATTGTTTTTCTGCCTTTTTTAATTGCTTTTTATTTTTTTTTGCCTTTTTTTAAGTACTTTTTATTGATTTGTTAGGATATATTTTAACCAGTTCATTATAGCAGGAGGTCAAAACTATTTTAAAAATAAGATAAATTGGAACGGCTACAATCATCCCGACTATACCGAAAACATGTAGTGCCATAAGAGAGATTAAAACGGCCGCAAGCGGATTTATGTGGACTGATTGGGAAACCATCTTCGGCAACAGTATAAATATATCAATTATTTGAACTATAATAATAGTAACGACCACATACAACAAAGATTCCGGACCTAATATATAAACCAATATGCAGACAGGAACAGAACCGAATATAAATCCTATATAAGGAATTATGGAAAAAATTGACAAGAAAAAGGCAAAAAATATCCAATAAGGAGCACCTGACAAATAAAAACCGAAAGCATAAAGGCCGAATAAAATCAGCATTTCAACCAATTTCGATGTAACAAAGATATTTAAGTTACTAACGAGTGACGAAACCATAACCCAAAACGGTTGCCTAAAATCGTAAGGCAAAGCACAGTTGACTTGGTGAATCAATTCTTCTTTTTTAGTATAATAAAACAAGAGCATAAAAGGGACTGTGAAAACTGCGGTTCCCAAAATAGATGAAAGAGATGAAACAGAAGATTGTAAAGAGGAAACAAGAGTGTTACTTGCCATAAAAAAGAATTGAAATACATTAATAAAAATGGTCAAATCAATTCCAAACAATTGCTCATTTAAAAGTGTAGTTTCCACTAAATTAAAAAGATCTCCGGAAGTCTCCTGATACGCTGAAATTAACGAATACAATTCTTTAATAGAATCAACCGCATTGTTTGCCTGAACAAATAAAAAGTATAATAAAAATATAATTAAAAAAGACAATACGGCTGCTGCAATTAGCAATTTAGACCTTTTAGATTGGTTTTTGGCAAACGTGTCAAAAATGTATATAAATCGATTTACAAGAATAATAAAAATAAATCCGACTATTAATGAAATAAACACGCCTTTAAAATAGAACAATATGGAAAATATGAAAAGCATAATCAAAAAGATGTATAACATATATTTCCAAACGGTACGATTTAGCGTGAGTTCCATAAAAATCAGTAATTTGTTAAATTATTAAAATTTTTCTATTAATAATAGACAATGCTATAATGTTTCTCATTTTATATATTAATTACTTAATTGTTTTATAATCAACGCATATTCATCTTATTTTATTTAACGTTATCTTATACATAATATATACAAAATATATAGTTTTTATATAGAACATAAAATAGAAATTAAAATAGAAATTTAATAAAAGAGTTTAAATTATTGTTGTGCAATATATTATCTTATGAGTATGAGTATTGGTTTAGCGGGGAAACCTAATGCAGGAAAATCGACTTTTTTCAAATCCGCAACGATGGCAGATGTAGAGATTGCAAACTATCCGTTTACAACGATTAATGCAAATAAGGGCGTAGCATATGTAAAAACAGAGTGCCCGTGTATCGAAAAAGAAACCAGGTGCGGAAATTGCGAAGACGGAATAAGATATGTTCCGATAGATATAATAGATGTTGCTGGTCTTGTGCCCGATGCACATAAAGGAAAAGGTTTGGGAAATTCGTTTTTAGACGATTTGAGGCAAGCACAGGCGATAATTCATGTGGTGGATGCATCCGGCGGAACCGATATAGAAGGAAATGTCATAAAGCCGGGGGAGCATGACCCGCTTGAAGATATCGACTTTTTAAATACTGAAATCGAAATGTGGATTTTTGACATATTAAATAATAATTGGAGTAAACTTATAAGAAAAGCAAAGGCGGAAAACATAAAAATATCGGAGGCGATTTCTGACCAATTAACAGGTGCAGGAGTTAATGAAGAGCATGTTATTGTTGCGATAAGAAGTGCGAATTTGAATCCGGCCGAGCCGCAAAAATGGACAGAGGAAGAATTGGTTTTGCTTTGCAAAGAAATTAAAAAAGAAAGCAAACCGATGATGATTGCGGCAAATAAATTTGATGTTGCGCCTGAAAAGAATATTGAATCTTTGAAAAAAACGGATTACAAAGTAGTATTTACGAGTGCTGCCGCGGAGGATGCACTGAAAACGGCTGCAAAAAATGGCATTATAAAATATACATCGGGCGACAGCTCGTTTGAAATTTGCAAAAGCGACATAAGTGAGCAGCAAAAGAAAGGATTGGAAGCAATTGACAAAATTCTTAAGAAAAACGATGGAACCGGTGTACAGAAATGTATAAACGCCGCTGTTTTTGATTTATTGGAAATGATTGTGGTGTACCCGGTTGAAGATGAAGGAAAATGGAGCAACAAACTCGGAGATATGTTGCCTGACGCCTATTTGATTAAAAAAGGCTCAACTTGTAAAGAATTGGCGTACATGATTCATACAGAAATCGGTGACGGGTTTTTATACGGGGTGGATGCAAGAAATAAAAGGAGAATATCGGATAAATACGAAATAAAAAACGGCGACATTATAAAAATCGTTTCAACAGCCAAATAAATTAAGGGAAAACTATGAGTGACGATAGCATTCTAATTACGGTTGATGAAATAGATCTGTTGAGTGAAAATAGAGGAAATATATACGATATCGTTGAGTTTTTGAGTAAAAACAATTTTAAAAATGTCGTATTCGGAATTGACGTTTTAAAATCTTCCGATAAAAAAGAAAATACGTTTTTATACGAAGAAATTAAAAAAAATATAAAAGAAGAAATGGACGGAAAAAAATTCTCATATAAAATATTAACAGATGAAGAAAAAAATGAAAACAAAAGTGATAAAAACAATACCGATAAAAACAATAATGATAAAGATAAAAATGGTAGAAACAAAAATGATAAAGACAATAACGATAAAGACAGAAAAAAATATGATGTCTATTTCCTAATAAATTATACGGGTCGAAGGGAAATTTCAGAAGTATTTAAAAATATTTACGAGGACGAATCTGCTAAAAACACATGCGATGAGATAAATAATACATTAAATACACAAGGAATAAAAAATACCAAAAAGAAAATCACGGAAAACCTAATTGTCCCCACGATGCCCGATTTAATTATATGTTGCGGAAAACAAACGCTTCCCGACATGATGATATGGCAGACAGCATATTCCGAATTGTATTTTTCAGAAAAAGCGTTTTCAAAAATGAATGAAAAGGACTTAAAAAAAGCAATCGAAGACTATAAAAGCAGAGTTAAGCGACATGGAAGATAAAATTAAATAAATGAAAAATTATAAAAATAAATAAATGAAGAAAATGTGGAAAAAAATGAAAATATAAAAAAATCGGAAGGGGAAAATATGGATTTACAAAAAAGAATCGAACAATTCAGAGAATTGGAATATGCGTTTAATAAAGATTTTTATCAGGAGTTAAAAGAAGAGCACAGCCCGCATACGCTTTTTATTGGTTGTTCGGATTCAAGAGTAAAAGCTGAAACTTTATTTCAGGCGGAAGCGGGAGAAATTTTCCAAGTCAGAAACATTGCAAATATAGTTCCCAGAAAAGAAGAGCCGGACGACCACACGTCCGTTGTTTCCGCAATAGAGTGTGCCGTAATAACTCTTAAAGTTAAAAATATTGTAGTTTGCGGACATTCGAATTGCGGAGGTTGCGCTGCAATCAGAAAATTGGAAGAATACAGAAAAGAACTTCCGTACACAGGAGAATGGATTTCGCAAAGTATCTCAATATCCGATTATATAGACGACAATTATCCGGATATGAAAGAAGAAGATAAAATTATAATGCTTGAAAAATTAAATACGGTTCAGCAACTCGATAATCTTATGACATACGGATTTGTAAGAAAACGCTTTGAATCGGTAAAACTTAATCTTCATGCTTACTATTACGACATCGGCACCGGATCTATATCCGTATACGACTACGACAGCGTGTTTTCGGACATGATAGCCGAAATAACGGCAAACAGAAAACTCCTTGTCGAAGAACAAGAGCGAGAATTGGAAAGGCAAAAAGAGTTGGAACAAGAGCAAGCGGACGAGCGGGAAAAAGAAAACGAGGAGAAACAGACGGATGAAAAAAATCAAAAAATAGAGAAAAAACAAGAAGAAGAGAAAATAAATAAAGAAGAGGAGAAAATAAATAAGGAAGAAGAAAAAACAAATAAAGAAGAAGAAATAATAAATAAAGAAGAAAGAAAAAAAGAAGAAAAGAAAAAAGAAAAGAAGAAAAAATCCAAAGGGGAAAAAGAGAAATCTGCTGAGGAAAATGGAAAAACGAAAGAGTAAAATGAGAAAATAAGATAGTTAAAACAAAATAGAGAAAATAAGATAGTTAAAACAAATGAGGAAATAAAATAATTAAAAGAGGGAAAATATGTATTACGTTTGGGTTTGTCCGAAGTGTAAATCACATTCTCAAATTACGTATATAACAAGAGCGGATCAAAAAACTACGGGTTGCCAAAATTGTAAAAAGAGAATCGATATAAGAAAGATTAGAATTTTGGGTTCTTTTGACGATAGAAATGATGCCGTAACACTCCGTTCAGCGCTTCATGCGCAAGTTACCGGGCCGCTCGGGTCAATTGAAAGCGGAGAAATATTTAAAGAAATCATTAAAGAAAACATGGAAAAAAATGAAAAACAAATGAATGCACCAAAGGTTCCGAAAAAAGCAAGTCCCGACAAAATTATAGAAAATATAATTAAAAAAAACGGAAAAACGAGTTTGGACCAAATTGTAAAATGCTGCATGGAAGAAGGAATTGAAAAAGAAAAAACTGTGCAAATGATATCGAAAATGCTGTATGCAGGAATTATTTACGAACCTTCAAAAAAAGTTTATGATATTGTGAAATGATTAAAAATTGAAATGATTAAAAAAATGAAATATTAAAAATTAAAATTAAAAAATATCCAAAAATAGATAATATTAAATATTTGAATAATACTATAAATAATGATAATTATGAAAAGTTTCAGTAATCTTTAGTAGCTTTTTTAAGTCTGTCACAAGCCGTAAATTTCGGGTTGGTGCAGACTGTATTTACTGTAAATCTTGAATAATTTCATTTATACATCAATTGTATACAAAAGATTGTATAAAAAATGTATACAAACTTTGATTTTTTTTGAGGAAATCTGATCAGGTAGATCAAATGGACTCTAGATCCGTTCAGCCGGGTTAGATTCCCGGGATTTCCGCTTTTTATTTTCTGAAGAGAAGGTTATGTACTTTTTAGTGAAAGTATATAAATCATATAAATAGTATATATAAAGATATGTATGTATAAAGATATATAAACGGGTGCTGCTAATGGAAAGGCCGAATATTGAGAAGTTGGTAAAACAAAACGGCGTTTGGATGTCCAGAAACGATGTTCTCCACGGTGTAAAGGATATTACCGTTTCGAGAAAAAAGGTTAGAATTGAAATGGATTGCGGTGATTTTGCCGTTGTGAACAATTCGAGAAGAAGTGCGTCTGCTCGCGCTCTTCGAAATTCAAAATACAAAAAAGTCTGCAAAAGATGCAAACTGTCAGATGAAAGAATTGAAAGATTTGTCACCAAAAACTTCAGCACCCCGGTACAACAAACAGTAAGTGTAAGCAACACTGGAACTAAAAAGGTTACAAAGAAAAATACGGCAAGCATTACGCCTGTTCCCGAAAAGATTGAAAATCAGGTAAAAACTCAACAAGTAAAAACACAAAGTGAATATACCGATTCCATGAAAAAAAGGATTGAAATGATTTCAGTCCCGGGCGATAATATAGATTTTACGGATTTTGACAAACTTGTGGATTTGCCGCCTTTTGAAGTTTTGGAAAAAGAATTGGTTGAAAGGCGAAAGAAAGATGTTTGTAAAATTTACGAAACTTCCAGAGAAGATATGCTTGCGGCACTTGAGCGTGATATTTCCGAGTTTTTGAGAAGTGAAGGATTTATGGAAATTAAATCGTCTATTTTGATTCCGGAAGAATATTTGCTTCAAATGGGAATCGATCCGGAAACTGATGAGGATTACAAAGTTTTCAAAACGAACGGGAATATGTATTTAAGACCGATGCTTGCTCCCGTTTTATATAATTATTTGAGAAGGTTTGACAAAATTCTCCCCGACCCGGTTAAAATTTTTGAAGTCGGAACATGCTACAGGAGAGAATCGGACAGCAGCAACCATTTGGAGGAGTTTACAATGGTTAATTTCTGCCAAATGGGAGACGGTGCAAATGCGGAAAATCTGATGGAAATTATAGATTCTTTTTTGAAACATTTGGGAATAGAATATACAACGGAAGGCGATTCATGTCTTGTTTACGGAAACACGGTAGATATAATGCACGGGGATATGGAACTTTCATCCGCCGTCGTCGGTCCGGTTCCGATGGATATCGATTGGGGAATAAATAAGCCATGGATTGGAGCGGGATTCGGACTTGAAAGACTTCTTAAAGCAAAACACGGATTTAAAAACGTGAAGAGAGGAAGCAGATCGGAATTGTATTACAATGGAAATTATATAAACTTTTGATTTTTTGGATTTTGTAATTTTATATAAACTTTTGAGGCTTTTTGGAGGGTTTAAATGGGTGGCAGGAGTACAAAATCGTTTTTGGAAATGGATGAAAATGATGTTAGATCGTTTGCAAATGAAATTATTTCAGGTAGAAAATTAACGGAAGAGAGAACTAGAGAAATTCTTTTATGTAGAGACGAAAAAGGAATTTCAAATATATTTTCAGCCGCACGATTAGTCAGAGAACATTTCTTTTCAAGAAATGTTTTTTTATACAGTTTTGTTTATTTTTCAACTTATTGTAAAAATGAATGTGCCTTTTGCTATTATAATAAAAAGAATAATATAAAAAGATACAGAGTTTCAAGAGAAGAATTAAAGGAAACGGCAAAACAAATTTCAAAAGAAGGCGTTCACATGATCGACCTTACGATGGGGGAAGACCCTTATTTTATAGAAAATCCGGAAAATTTGTCAGATTACATAAAAATTGCAAAAGAGAATTCAAATCTTCCGGTAATGATTTCTCCCGGGGCCGTTTCGCTTGAGTTTCTTCCAAAAATGAAAGAAAGCGGCGCCGATTTTTTAGCACTCTACCAGGAAACGTATGATGAAAAATTGTATTCGAATCTCAGATGCGGACAGTCTTTCGAATACAGAAAAGAAGTGAGAAAAAAAGCAAAAGAGTGCGGAATTTGCATAGAAGACGGAATTTTAACCGGAATCGGAAACGATTATGATGAAGAAGTCGAATCGATTGTAAAATCAATTAAATGTATGAAAGAGCAGTCGCCCGACCAGGTTCGTGCCATGACTTTTGAGCCGCAACCGGGAACTCCTCTTGAAAAGCGAACACAAATGTCCGATTTAATAGAACTCAAAACGATTGCCGCATTGAGATTTTCATTTCCCGATAGATTAATTCCGGCATCTTTAGACGTTGCAGGAATTAAAGGAATGGTCGACAGATTGAACGCGGGCGCAAATGTAGTAACGTCCATTATTTCAAAGGATTCGACGTTGGAAGGTGTCGTCAATTTTGATAAAGACGTTGAATTGTCGGAAAGAATGAGAGATGCAAAAAGCGTTACTCTGCAGCTTGAGAAAATGGGACTTAAAAAAGCGGAACAAAGCGAGTTTTGCCGATACATTGAAAAAAGAAAAGCGAACTGAAAAAAACAGTGAAAATGAATCGAAGAAAAACAAGCAAAACAAACAAACAAGCAAAACAAGCGGAGTGAAATTGATTGAACGAAATTGCCGAAAACGACAAAACAAAAAGCATATGCTTAATCGGCGGGAAACTTCAGGGCGTTGAAGTTGCATATTTGGCCAAAAAAGCGGGACTGTTTGTGAATTTAATAGATAAAGTTGAAAATCCGTTGGGAAAGTTTATTGTCGATGAATTTTTTTGTTTCGATATTACGAAAAATCCGGAAAAGTTAATCGAAATATCAAAGTTTGCGGATTATATAATTCCGACGAATGAAAATGAAAAAGCGATTGAAACAATTGAGCGTTTGAAAAATGAAAAACTGCTCGAATCCATAGTTCTTTTCGATTTTGATTCTTATAAAATCAGTTCTGATAAAATGCTTTCTAAAGAGCTTTTTGAAAAAATAAACGTTCCGATGCCAAAAAACAATCCCGAAAATCCGCCGTGTTTCATAAAACAGAGATCGGGAAGCGGAAGTATCGGTGCAAAAATAATAGACAAAAAAGAAGATTTAAAAAACTATTCTGAAAAAGAATTCATAATAGAAGAGTATGTGAAAGGGCCTATCGTTTCTCTTGAAATTATAGGAAACGGAAAAGACTATAAAATGTATAAAGAAACCAGAATTCATATTGACGAAAATTATGATTGCTCAAGAGTTACTCCTCTTAATGAAAATAAAGAATTGAGAGAAATTACAAAGAAAATTGCAAGTGAACTAAATCTTAAAGGAATTATGGATATTGAAGCAATTGAGTCTGAAAACGGAATAAAAGTTATGGAAATAGATGCAAGATTTCCAAGCCAAACACCTATTGCCGTTTTTATGTCAACGGGAATAAATTTTATAGAAGAACTAATATCCGCATTTGACAACGGTTTTAAGGTTTCAAATGATAACGAAAGAGAATGCAGCGAAGGAGAATATAATGAAAGAGAAGAAAGAGAATGCAGCGGAAAAGAAAAAAATAAAAACGAATGCAGCAGAAGCGATTTTGAAAATAAACACAAAAATCGTTACGGAGTTTTTGAGCATTTTTTGAAAAACGAGTTTGGTATTCATTCCGTGGGAGAAAATGCGATATCAGAAGGTGACAAGCTTTCTTTTATTTACAAAAATGAAGAAAACGAAGAAGAAATAATAGAATGCAGAAGAGATGACGGATATAGAGCGTATACTTTCATATATTCGGCAAATGATGAAAAAGATGCATCTGAGAAACGAAACAGATTATTAAAAATTATAGCATAACAGCACAAAAGCACAAAGGCGGTTTTTGAAAATGGCACTTTTAACTCCAGATGATTTAAAAAATATAAAAGAAGCGTTGGAAATAAATGACAGAAATATCCAAAAGTTGACGGGAAAAAACTTAAAAGAACTTTGTTCCGAAATATATGATACGAAACCGAATAATGAAAAAGTAGGAATTGTACCTATTACTGCAGGCGGCGGAGTTATCGGAAGCTTTTCGGAATCTCTTTTGTATACAACGACACATTTCGGAATGGGCGGATTTATTACGGAAAAAACGGATGTTGCCGGATATTACGAGGCTGTTTTAAACGGTGCCGAAATAATTTTAATGGCTGACGATCATACGTATATGGCACACAATCTTTTAAACGGAAAAATTTCTCATAACCAAATCAGTACGGGAATCGTTTATTCGGAAATATTGGTAAAAACGAAAGACGATTTTTTTAAAGATTGTGAAACGGAAGAGTTAAAAGACGTACTTGCAATAGGAATTGGAAAAGTCGGAACACCCGCAATTAAAAATTTGATAAAATACGGATATAACGTTTACGTTCACGATTCAAACCCGGATGTTGTAACAAAATGTGTAGAAGAATACGGTGTACACGGTTATGACCCGAACTCAAAAAAACGGTTTTTTAAAATATTTGAAGCAACCCCGACACCGAACACTATAAAAAGCGAAATGTTAAAAGCGGGAGTAGTTGTCTCAACCCCCGGAATTCCTTGCGCAATAGAAAAAAAATTAATCAAAAAATATAATGTAACAGCAATTCAAGAACCGCTCGGAATCGGAACAATGAGCATGTTGTATGCGGTATTTGACAATAAAATATGAAAATAAGAAGATATAAAAAA
>JAAYST010000065.1 GCA_012518265.1 Candidatus Methanofrustulum fimipullorum
AAAAATAAAAGAAAAATAGAAATAAAATTTCGATTTATGTCAAAATTTTATCCAAGTTTTCGGTTTCAATTGCTCTTCTGATTTCATATGCGACTCTTCTTCCCGTGCTCATATTTTTCCTCCAGAGAGTGTTTCCGTAAGGATGTCCTACAGACATGTGTACATTTGTTCCGCCGCCGACACGTGGAGCTACGTCGTATATATAGAAGTTTAAATCTTTGTCAACGCAGGTTTGAAGACAGAACGGGCCTATAATTCCCGGACTGTAGTGTTCTTTGCTTGCTTTTACAAATTTTTCTGCCATTTCAAATACTTTTTCCAAAAGAGATTCTCTGAGCGTTGCGGAGTTGTGACCGCATACGGTCATTTCGGGAACTGCCTGAAATTCGTTTAAAGACAATTGTTGTTGTGCGGGAAGGCGTGTGTGGCCGTCCAAACTCGTTTCGAAACGCCAATCGATTCCCAAAAGTTCAACAGGAGACATATTTCCGACAGCTGCTTCAACCGGTGAATAGAATAAATCCAAATTGAAAACCGGACCGATGATATACCTTTCGATTCTTGCGCTTTTAAGTGCTTCTTTTGTGATTACACCTTGTTTTATTAATTTTTCGGAAGTTTCTTTATATTCTTTAAAACTCGATGCGGTAAAAAAGCCTCTTTCAAGCGTTTTTACTGCGTGCGGCAATTTTACGATAGAAAGTTCGTTTATATCTTTCGGATCTTCGATTTTTTCTGGGAAAGGAAGACCTGCTTTTTCTAAAATCCAATAATAACTTTGCTCTTCCGATCTTTCTTCACTTCGAAGCATATTTCTGCTTCCGACTAAAGGCACTTTGAAATCGTCTTCAATTTCATCAATACTGCAATAAGATGTAAAAGATCTGTTCGGCACAAAAAGAATTTGATTTTCCAAAAGCTTTTTTTGCTCTTCCGGTTTTAATATTTGATTGAAATTGTCATAAACGACGACTTCGTCTACAATTCCTCTTTTCAAACAACCGGAGCCGTCGCGTTCGGCTTTAAAGTAAGTGGTATATGTTTTTTCACGACCTTTTTTACAAAATGCAACCGTCTTGAAATTTTCTTCCGCTGCACCGTCAAAAATATCAAGACCCGAATGGGATGCAATTGCACCGATTTTAAAATTTTCCGGATCTGTATAATATTTGTCAATAATTTCCTTAATTTCACTTCTTTCAATCATATTATTTGTACACCTTGAAATTTAGAATCAATATTCATAAAAAATATAACGATTAACAGTTTAAATAATTATATGTTTTACGCTGTTTTGTATTTTTAGTATAGTAAAATGACATGAAACTATAAAAAATATAAGTGACATATTGAAATTTATAAAAATTACGATAGCAGGATTTTTTAAAAAACAAAAAAAACGAGCGGGGGTTTTTTCACGAAAAATAAAAAAAACGGCCCTCCCAAAAAATCTCAAAAAGCGGCGGGCGAAAACAAAGAAGCGGAAAGCAACGGCGTATCAATCAAAAAGAAAAACGGAAGCGGGATTCTCTAAAAAGCAGAAAAAAACGAGCTACGGGTTTTTCACGAAAAATAAAAAAAACAAGGCCGAAAAATCTCTAGAAAGGCGCCGCAAAAACAAAAAAACGGAAAGCAACGGTGTATCAATTAAAAACAAAAAAAACGGAACGCCGGATTAACATCTGAAAAGGAAAAGCCGCGATGCGGCTTTTCCTTAAAGAATAAAACGGAAAAACGAAATTAGGCCAACAACGCTGAAACCTTACGGGAAACGAATAAAACGAAATTTCGGTTTTTCATGATTAATAAAAAAACGGACATTTGAAAAATATTGAAGTGTGCCGGCCATAAACGAAAACAGGCGCCATATGTTTTTTTATTAAATATTAAAATCGGCCAAAAGTTTTCTTAAAAAGAATAAAGCGGAAAAACGAAATTAGGCCACCGACACTGAAAACCTTACGGGAAAAATAAAAAGGAACAGCCGTTAAAATCCCAAAAAATAATAAAAGGAAGTGATAAAATTAAAAAAAAAGAAAAAAAGAAAAGGTGAAAAATATTAAAAAATATAAAAAAGAAAAGGTGAAAAATATTAAAAAAATATAAAAAAGGAAGTGAAAAAATATTAAAAAAATATATAAAAGGAGTGAAAAAATGGAAAAAAGCTGATTAAATCAGCTGTTATTTTTACATTCAATTAATTTATTCTTCTTTAACGAGAATTCCGTTAAGTACTCCCGCTTGTCCGGGTCTGCTTGTGATTTTAACAAGTCCCAAATCTGTTTCAACAACAGATCCTTTCGTCATAATATTTCTTCTGACGTAGTGACCGTTTGCTTTGTTGTCTACGACATTTATAGCTTTTGCGCGTTTTGTTTCGCCTGTGCTTTGGTCCGTTACGTTTACATATTCTTCATTTAAAAGACGAACCTTTCTGTTTCCGCCGCGCGTTGCAATATTTTTCCTTTTGGAAGGACCGATTCTTGTTTCTGAAAAATCGCGCCCGATTTCAAATTTTCTTTTACTTCTTGCGGCAATAATTTTTCCGCCCGACATTTTTCTTCTGGATGCACCTTGCCATCTCATATAACCAATCTCCGATAATTAAAATAAAATATAAATTGTGCTAGCCAATAACGATATTTAATAAAATATTTTCAATACAAATAAGAGTACACTAAAAAAGCAGCGTCACTCACATCCGCCGTGTGTAACAGAAAAATAGGCAGAACGGCAGAGCAAAAACCGTAAATTCTACAAATTCCCTGTTTTATGTGAAACTGTAATACAGCTTTTCAATATAAGAACTTTACGATTAAAAATGTGTAAAAATGAAAAAAAAATGAAAGATATAAAAATAATGAAAAATATAAAAATAAGAAAATGAAAAAAAATGAATATATAAAAATACTTATTACCGCAATTATTGTGATTCGTTTTTCCGGGAAACACCACGTTTCAAATCACGTTCATTGTCAAAGTCCGATTTCGATTCGTTGAGTGAAGTGTCTGATTCTGATTCTGAAAACGGAATATCCGATTCTGATTCCGATTCATTGAGTGAAATGTCAGATTAAGATTCCGATTCGTTGAGTGAAATGTCAGATTCAGATTTTGAAAGCGGATTATCAGATTCTGAAAGTTCAATATCTGATTCATCGGGTAGGATATCCTCATCAGGAATTGGAAGAAGCGTATCTTTTCTTACGACGGTTTTTGTTACTCTGTCTATCTCAATGACTTTAGGATTTCCTATAATTTCTACCAATTTGTTTGAGCGGGCAAATCCGACAAAGCTGTTGTCCATAATTGTTAAATTTCCGTCGCAGATTACAGATGCTGCTCTTGCATTTGTAAGAATTGACACGTCTCCTGAAGAAAATATTTGGCCGTGAACAGATGCGTTTGAAGATAAAATAACGTTTTCGGCTGTAAGGTTTCCGCAAATTTTTGTGTTTTTTCCGATATGAGCCGAACCTTTAACAATTACATTACCCCAAAAAGAGGTATTTATTCCGGAAATCAAATTTCCGGGAAACAGCATGTCTTCATCGAAATAGGATTTCTTGGAAGTAATATATGTGTTTGTTTTTTTGTGGTATTTTATCATTTCTGCCGTCATTTTACCATTTTACCATTTTACCATTTTAACAATTTACCATTTTAACAATTTACCAAATTGATTCAAATTAATTTTTAGATTTAAAATCGTTTCGGGTTTTAAAAAGTTTATGTAGATTTCATGAAAAGTTTATAGATATTTACGTTTTTTATTTTACGAGAATTTTTCACCTACGACATGTGCTTTAATAAGATTTGTAGACCTGATTCCGACCGGAACTCCGGCTGTTAAAACTACCAAGTCTCCTTTTTTAACAAGGCCTTCTTCAAGTGCTTTGTCAACTGTTCCTGCTATCATCATATCTGTCGAACTGTGCATTACAGTAATAATCGGAGTAACGCCCCATCTTAAGAGTAGAGTTCTAAAAACTTTTTCGTCCGGGGTTCCTGCGATTATGGGAACTGCAGGGCGTAATTTAGAAACTTTGGACGCCGTAAATCCGGACTCGGTTGAAACGAGCAAAGCTTTTGCCGAAATATCTTCTGCAAGAGAGCAGGCCGCTTTTGATACGGCGTCAGGAATCGGTCTTTCATTAATCGAGCATGAGAAAACGTTATTATCCATACTTTTCGTTTTTTCAAAACGGTTTAATAAAAAGCCTCGGGATTGTATATTTTGATAGTTCAGCTCCTGCCATATGGGAAAACTTTCCGCTTCTTTGCAAATTTTGGACATCATTCGCACAGATTCGACCGGGTAAAGACCCATTGCCGTCTCGCCTGAAAGCATGACTGCATCTGTCCCGTCAAAAATTGCATTTGCGACATCGCCGCTTTCCGCACGCGTAGGCCTTGGGTTTCGAATCATTGAATCGAGCATTTGAGTTGCCGTAATTACGGGTTTTCCTTGTTTGTTTGATTCGCGGATTAATTTTTTCTGAGCAATCGGGACTTCTTCTACCGGAATCTCAATTCCGAGATCGCCGCGGGCTACCATAAGACCGTCAGATGCTTGTAAAATCGATTCGACATTATCGATTCCGGACCTGTTTTCAATTTTTGCAATTAAATTGATATTTCCGCCTAATTTTTTTACATGATTTCTGACATGAACAATATCATCGGCAGTTCTTGCAAACGAAACTGCAATGAAATCAACGTCTTCTTCGACTGCAAATTTAATATCTTCTATATCGCTTTCGGAAAGGGCCGGAAGCTCTAAAGAAGCTTCGGGAACATTTATACTTTTTCGATTTTCAATTAAACCGCCGTTTATAACAATACAATAAATATCTGAAAAAGAACCTCTTTTTGCAATTTCCATAACGCGCATCGAAACGAGACCGTCGTCTATGTAAATCATATTTCCGGGACGCAAATCGTCACCGAGTCCCAAATAACTGACTGAAATTCCGGAAATTGTTCCCGTTTTTTGTTCTGTAGTTAAAATAACCATATCGCCGGAATTTACACATATAGAGCCGCCTTCTATAACTCCCGTTCTTACTTCGGGACCTTTCATATCAATCATAATTGCAACCGGAACACCTGTTTTTTCAGATGCGGCACGCATCAAATTTATTCTTTTTCTGTGTTCATCATGTGACCCGTGAGAAAAGTTGAAACGGGCAACACTCATGCCTTCCTGAAGCATTTTTTCCAAAGTATCCGGATTTGAACTTCCAGGCCCGATCGTACATACTATTTTTGTACGCTGCTTAGATTCTCTCATAAATTTACTACACCTGTATTTTTCAAAAATAAAATATATATTAAATTTCAAAATATACGATTTTATCATAAATGTATATAATTTTATTATAAATGTTATAATCTTATTATAAAAGTATATAATTTTATCATAAAAGTATATCAAATATATAAAATCAACATGTTTCGGTTTTTAATTTTTCATTCGGTTTTTAATTTTTCATGTTTTGTCAATAAAAAATTCTCTACTCTTTTAAAATTTTCAAGGAAAATTTTAAAAGAGCCCGGAACGTGTAAAATTTCAAGATTTGATTTTTTTGAAAATTCTTCCGTTTTTTCATCGTATTGATTGTCAAAATCGAGATCGCTTTTTATTTTCCCCGCATATTTATAGCCTGAATACTCAAATATCATGCGCAACATTTCTTCATCGTCAGGGTCCGGAGTCAGCATACTTGCAACTGAAATTTCTTTCCAATAAACAGCTTGCATAGGTGTCAAAAAATAGATCCCGACCCCTCTTTCCTGTGACGATACAATTTCAATAAAATTATCTTTTCCGCCGACTGACGCACATATGCAATCGTCTACAACCGACCCGTCCTTGTTTTTCAAAATGAAAACCGGACAGGAATCGGTACCCAAATCAATTTCGACATAACCTAAAACATTTCCGCACATACCGTACATAACAAACACGGCATCTGAAATTTCTGTGTATTTTGAAATAACGGGATAAACCGTTTCTTTAATTATATCAGGTCTTGCTTCCATAGAAAAGGGAATTAAATGAATAAAAATTAAAAGTTTATCCAAATCACTTTTAAAAACCGACTTTTTCTCTATTTCTCCGAAATCCGAATAGCAAAAATGCGATATGTTCTGTGAAGAAAGCTTTTCAATAAATTTAAAACTTGTATCATCTTTATGAACGAAAATTTCAACTTCGGAAAAAATATTTGAAAAATGAATATGTTCTTTTAATAATTGAACCAACTCATTTTCAAATATGCGACAAGAAACTATTCCTAAAATCATAAAACCGACAACCTGTAATCAAGTCAAATCAATCAAATCAAATCAATCAAATAAAATCAATCAAATAAAATCAATCAAATCAAATCAATCAAATCAAATCAATCAAATCAATCAAATAAAATCAATCAAATCAAATCAATCAAATAAAATCAATCAAATAAAATCAATCAAATCAAATCAATCAAATCAATCAAATCAAATCAATCAAATAAATCAGGACAAATCAAATATATCCGATAGAGAAACTCCTGTTGAACGTTCGTATTCTCGGTATGCTTTCGGAGATGCCGCAACTATTTTTTTAATTCTGTTTGAAACTGCCGGGCATTTGTCGTGTTCTATATTTGTATATATATGAACAAGAGTGTGCATAAGCGACAGATAATCAATTCTGCTCATTGAGTCGATTGATGAAAATGCATTCAACATTTCAACTGTATTATATTCGTTTACAGTTGCCAGTTTTATTATAGAGTTTGCAAGGAAATCAAGGCCGCTTGCCGTTTGGATAGAAAGTTTTCTGTTTCGGGCAAAATTGACATAAAGAGCTCGCTGGTCGTTTGACTGTTCAATTTTAAATGACGAATCTTTTTCTATTAATTGAATTAAATCTATTGTATCTTTTGAGTATGAACTTGAAACGGCGGACAAAAACGATTCGTATGATACCGGATTTTGTTTTGATTTTTCCATGAACTTTTTAAACACGTCCGATTTATCAGGAGCGGAACAGTTAAGCCAAGCAAAAAACGCTTTATTCTCATCTGTTGCGTTGTTTGAATTTAAAATTTGATTTCGTATTATATCCCAAACGTCCGGAGTGTCAAGGACCGAAAGAATTGAAAGAACATGATTTTTGACCATTCTGCTTTTTATTTTAAAAGAACGATATGAAAGATACGTATTTTTAGTATATAGTTTGTCATCCTCTTCTGTTGACGATGAAATCTCGGAATAATCGTTATACAAAATCAAAAGAGAATTTTTAAAAGTATCGGCAATCGATTTATAAATAGTTCTGCGCGTTTCGTACAGCTTTTTGTAATTGGAAAAATCTGAAGATTTTTCTTTTGTGCCCGCATTTTCAAAAACGGTTAAAAACAAAGCGCCTGTATCCTGCATAAGACTTTGATCGCATAACAAATCATGATAGAGGCTGCAATATTCAAAAGACGGAGCTTTTGAAGCGCCTGTGAAAATATTTGAAAATTCCTCGATTGTAATTTCTACAAACGAACGGAAACGGGAAACTATATTTTTATCTTTTCTTACTTGTAAATAAAGTTCTTTTTTATCTGAACCGGAAATAATTTCCCCAAAAATTATTCCGTCTTTATCAAAAGATGAAAAGGACGGTTTCTCTAAATTTTCAATCGTTATTTTTGTAACCGGCTCGTTTATTAAAACGGAATTTTCATGTAAAACTTTCCCTTTTCTGTCATAAAAAGCATAAGTGAGCGGAAATGTCCAAACGGGAGCGTTTGAATCTTCTGTATCCGTCGTATCATTTGTTTTAGCATAGGTTTTATTGTATGTTTTATCAAAGGTTTTATAATAGGTTTTATTTGAAGGAATTTGAGAAACGGTCAAATCCATCACTTTATTTTCCGGGTCGTATCGTTTGGATATAGTAATTATCGGGTATCCCGATTTATAAAGCCAATTGTCCGATATTTTTTCGATATCGATTCCCGAAATGTGGCTCATTTCAAACAGCCAGTCTTTCGTTGATGCGTTTGAATGTGCATATTTTCTGTGATAATTGTCAAGAGCTCGAACAAAATTTTCTTTCCCGACCAAATGTTCAATCATTCGAACGATTTTTGGAGATTTTACGTAAACAACTGAAGTAATCAAATCGTCAGGGTCGTTAAATCCGGGAGGAATTATAGGCATTGAAGACGTACCGCGATCGAGCGCAAGAGCGCCTGAAATCGGGGTATTTATCGATATAAAATTTTTAAGTTTTATGTAATCTTCTCCGAAAAAGCAAGACATGAAATCTTCTTCAACACATACGGTTACCGCTTCATTTAACCAAATTTCAAACGGACTCGTTCCTGTAACTTCAGATCCGTTTAAATTATGATAATATTCGTGTACTTTTACAGCCGCCATATATTCGAATGCGGAATCGGTCATTGATTTATGCGGAATTAAACGGTTCATTGTAATAGTCGTGTTTCCAACATTTTCCATTCCGCCGAAATTTGAATTCTGCATTCCGATTTCACGATAAACGGAACCTGTATATTTGTAACCCGGAACTATTTTTTCATTCAATTTTTCAATATTCATTCTAACGGATTTTAAATTCCTCATCATACGATCCAAGTCGCCCGGGCCAGAAAATGAAGAACTTAAATTGTATTTAAGATGTTCTCTGAGTTTTATCAAATCAAATATTTGGCGACGAATTTCCAAGTCTTTGTAACTTTCAGGCCCGGTAAATAAATAAACCCACATTACAGCATCGGATAAAATTGAAAGAGAAGATTCCGCGGAGCGTTTTAATGAGCCGGGAAATACTAAAAGTTCCAAATCAAACGAAGACCCGTCCGGGTATTCGAACTGTTTTACGTATGTGTCGTACGTTCCTACTCCCAAAAAAAACAAGTAAGGCGCCATAGGAGTTTCGACGTTTTCATAAACGATAATGTCTCTTCCCGTTTCGTTTCCGTATATGTCGAGAATTTTTGTACGAGGCTCGGAAATATTTCCGTTTGAAATCATATTTGTATATCTTGAATCTGCACGGATTGTCGTTTTATAAGTGCATTTTGCGGTCATGTCGTCGATGCACGGAACAATCCTTTGAAAACCCCATTGCTGGCACTGAGTAATTTGTTGCGGAGGAGAGCCGTTTGGAGTTACGTCAAAATAAAGTCCCTCCAAAATATGATTTGTAGGGCAGCAAATCGTTTCCGTATTTATAACCAGCTTTTCCGATTTGTTAAAAGTTCGATCGAATTGAATATTAAGAAGTTTTGATTCTTCGTCATACGCATATTGTAAATCACAATCAGGAGAACTAACTGAAATAATTTTGAGGTTTGAAGCGTTTAAAGAAACGGAATTCAGATCGGAAATTTCCGATTCGATATGCAATTCTGATTTAACTTTCGTATACGTATCAAATAAGTCAAAGTCCAAATCCATGTGAATTACACGTACATCCGGCTTGCGAAAATCCTCCGGATAGTATTTATAATATTTTTGTGTCATGTCTTCTATATAAAGTGACAATATATAATATATTTAACCGATAATAACAACAATCAATAAAAAAATATATTGTAAATATATTGTAAATGGATTTAATGGTAGATACCATAATAAAAATATAATATTATAATAGTTGCAAATACTATTATTTAATATAAATCAGATTCTTTATGAATATGGTTGATCCTGCCAACAAAAATAAAAAAAACGTATCATATTCCGTCAATGAATCATTAGTTACACAGGTTCATAAGACTATGGAGGAAGGGGATTTCAGTTCATTTTCCGATTTTTTAAATACCGCGCTGATTAATTTTTTTGCAAAATATGAGATTTTGAAAGCTGAAAATTACGAGGATATATACTTAAAGAGTTTAAAAGAGGAAAGGGAAAAAGCCGAAAAATTAAAACAGAGAAAAACAAAAATTTCAGTTACTTTGAACTCATATGTTATAAAGAAAGTAAAAAATGCAAAGTACGAGATGAAATTAGATACGTATTCCGATGTCGTAACTTTTGCCTTACATGCTTTTTTAAAAACGTATCAAGAATTCAAAATGAACGGAAGTCTTGAATATAGGAACGGATCGATAAAATATGAGGATTTGAAGACTCAAGTAAAAAAGATGGCCGTATCGGAAGAAGAGCTTAAAAGCTTAATTTACAGCGAAGTAAAAGATATAATTGAAAAACATTATAAGTAAATTAAATAATATAAATAATAAGCAAAAAAAATAAAAAACAAAAACAAAAAGCTTATAGCTTATACAATCATTATATTAAGGTTATGAAACAGGAAATGACGAGTGCCGATGTGGCCGCGGTTGTCGCCGAACTTTCGTCGGGCTCGAGATCTCTAATCGACGCTAAAATTTTAAAGATATATCAAACAACCGATACCGAAATAAGAATAAATCTGTTTTTGCACGGGCGCGGAAAGGAAGATTTGATTATTGAAAGCGGGAAACGTATTCATTTAAGCCGATATATAAAGAAATCACCAAAAATTCCGCCCGCATTTCCTATGTTGCTCAGAAAATATATAATGGGCGGGCGAATTACAAATATTTCTCAACACGAATTTGACAGGATTGTAAAAATAGATGTAATTCGGGGCGAAGAAAAAACGACTCTTGTTGCTGAATTGTTTTCAAAAGGAAATATTGTTTTGTTGGATGATTGCGGAAAAATAATTCTCCCGTTAAAACCGGTTACATTCAAAGACAGAAGAGTAAGATCGGGTGAAATATACGAACTGCCGGAAACTCAATTAAATCCTTTGACGGAAGAAAAAGAAAAAATGAAATCCGTCATAAAAGAATCGGACAGAGATGCCGTCAGAACACTTGCTGTAGGATTTAATATGGGAGGAACTTACGCAGAAGAGGTGTTTTTAAGAACGGGAATCGATAAAAGAAAGACTGCCGCCGAATTGGATGAGGACGAAATAGAAACGATTTTAAATTCGATTAATGAAATATTTGAGCCGATTAAAACGAATTCAATAAAACCTGTGCTTGTTTTAAAAGAAGATAAAAATAATAAAGATAAGGAAGAAAAAGAAAAAGAACGAAAACAAGAAGAAAAGGAAAAAGAAGAAAAAAAAAGTGAAAATGGAAATGGAAAAGAGGAGCATGGTTTTGAAATTCCGGAAGGTTTTGTAATTGACGATGTTATTCCTGTTCCTTTGAAATCGTATGAAAACTATAAGAAAATAGAGTTTGAATTTTTTTCAGATGCGCTCGACGAGGCTTTCGGAAAGCCGTCTCTTGTCGAAATTTTTGAGGAAGAGCAAAAGGTAAAGGAAGACAAAGGAAAAAATGTTTTCGAACGACGTTTAAATCAGCAGAAAAGTACTGTTGAGAAATTTAATGAACAAATTGAAAAAAATACGATTGTTGCCGAAGCCATATATGCAAATTATCAACTTGTTGAGAATCTTATAAACTCTTTTAATCAGTTGCGTGAGAAGTATTCGTGGGACGAAATCAAAAAAACGATTAAAAATGCCAAAAAAGATAAAACGAATACAAATAAAACTGTTGAAATGATTAAAAATATAAACTCGGTCGAATCGACTGTTACCGTTTCATTAGGAAATGTCGATGCAACGCTTGACATTAAGAAAACTGTCCCGCAAAATGCAAATGTTTATTATGATAATATAAAGAAGTTTCAAAAGAAAAAAAGCGGTGCTGAAAGAGCAATTTTGGAAACGGAAGAAATTATTGAAAAACAAAAAAATACCAAGGCGCCCGAAAAGAAAAAGGCTATGAGGACTGTTAGAACGAAAAAAAGATGGTACGACAAGTTCAGATGGTTTAAAACATCTGACGGTTTTTTGGTAATCGGAGGAAGAGATGCCGATTCTAATGAAGAAATTTATAGAAAATATATCGAGAAAAGAGATTTGGTATTTCACACACAAGCGCCCGGCGCACCTTTGACGGTTATAAGAACCGAAGGAAAAGAAGTAACGGAAGAAACACTTAACGAAGCCGCAATATTTGCCGTTTCGTATTCGAGTTTATGGAAATCAGGCGTGGCCGAAGCGGATTGTTATATGGTAAAAGCGGAACAAGTTTCAAAAACACCGGAAACAGGCGAATATTTGCCGAAAGGATCTTTTATGATAAGAGGAGACAGAACTTACTTTAACAATGTTGAAATGAAAATTTCGGTAGGGCTTGAGTTAAAAGAAGAAACACAAGTAATCGGCGGCCCTGACTCGGCTGTAAGATCCAGAGCAAATTACGTATTTGAAATAATTCCCGGAAAATATAACCAAAACGACCTTTCAAAAAAGATATATAGGTTATACTTAAATGAAATAGACGATCAAAAGTTTTTAAAAGCAATAGCGTCGCCCGATAAAATCGCAATGATGCTTCCGCCCGGGGAATCGGATATAAAGGGTGGCCCGTATTTGAAAGAAGAAAGTTGAAAAAAACAAAAAAAAAAAACAAAAAATGGAAAAACATAAAAAAGCAAAACAAAATATGAAAAAAGAAATTCAGGTGATTGGAATTTGAAAGTTTTAAAGAAATTTCTCAAAGGGCGTGAAGGGGAAATTTCTCTTATGATTGATTCGTTGGAAGATTTGTGGCATTTGAAATATATAATTGACCCAAACGATGTTGTATTTGCACTGACGAAAAGAAAGCCGGAAGGGGCGTCAGACAAAATCAGGCCGGAAAAACTTGAAAAGGTAACTGTTCGATTGGGTTTGAGGGTTGAAAGTACGGAGTTTCACAAATTTTCAAACCGACTCAGAATTCAAGGCGTTATAATAAGCGGAATGGACGTCGGCTCATACCACACTTTTAATATTGAGGAAGGAACAAATTTATCAATTTCAAAGAAAGAGTGGAAAAACGACCAGCTTGAAAGAATAAAAGAAGCGGAGGAGGCATCGAGCAGACCTTCCGTAATTATGGTAGGAGTCGAAGAAGGAGATGCCGATATTGGACTTGTAAGACATTACGGAATTGAACTTTATTCCCATATAAACCATTCTTCAGGAAAACGAGTGGGCAGTCTGAGAGAATCTTTTTTTAAAGAAATTGCGGACCAACTTGCATTTGTTTATAATGAGAATGCATCTGTCATTGTTTGCGGCCCCGGGTTTACAAAAGACGATTTTTTAATCGAGCTTAAAAGATTATATCCGGAAATTGCATCAAATACGGGTGTTGAAGACTCTTCAATGATCGGAATCTCAGGGTTTATGGAAGTTTTAAGAAAAGGTTCTGTAGATAAAATAATGAAAGAGTCGAGAATTTCAAGAGAAGCGGAATATATGGATTTGCTGTTTAAAGAAATTGCCGTTGACGGGAAAGCAACTTACGGTTTAAAAGAAGTAAAAAATGCAATTGATTACGGAGCCGTAGACGTTTTATTGGTGGCCGACGAAAAAATCAGAACGGAAAGAGAAGAGTCGGCAAACGAAAACATAGAAAACGCACCGATAGAACAAATGATGAAAGATGTGAATTTGACTCAAGGAAAAGTCGTTGTTTTAAGTACGGAATTTGAACCCGGCGCACGACTGGAATCACTTGGAGGAATTGCGGCTCTCCTAAGGTTTAAGATGTGAAAAATGAAAATATAAAAAAATGAAAATGAAAATATAAAAAATGAAATAAGAAAGGTGAAATTATTGATTGAAAAATTAATGAGTGCCTATAAAGTTTCTGGCGGGAAAATGGATCAACATTTTTTGATTCATGAGCCTACGATTGAGCAAATAGTGTTGGAAGCCGATTTAGAAAGAGACGACGTAGTACTTGAAATCGGTGGCGGCTTAGGAAATTTAAGTGAAAAAATTGCACCGCTTGTAAAGAAATTATATATTGTGGAAAAGGATGAAAAACTCGCAAAAATAATGGAAGAAAGGCTTTTAAAGGAAAGAGAAGAAGGGGATTTGTCCGATATTTTTTCAGGGTTAGGTTTTAAAAATGTTGAAATTATAAAAGGCGATGTGACTAAAATCGATTTAAGCGAAATTCCGTTTAATAAAATAGTTGCAAATCTGCCGTATTCGATCTCGTCCGAAATTACTGTTGAAATATTAAAGCACAAATTCGACGTTGCTATTTTGATGTACCAATACGAATTTGCAAAAAGACTTGCTGCCGAGCCGAACGGAAAAGATTACGGAAGAATTTCCGTATTGACTCAATATAAAGCCGATCCGGAGATTTTATTTAAAGTTCCGTCCGAATATTTCAGTCCGGCGCCTAAAGTAGATTCGGCCGTGATAAAAATAAAGCCGAAAGAGAAAAGCGAAGTTTTTTTAGAAAGTGAAGAATATTTTTTTGAAGTTACAAAAGCGATATTCGGACAGAGGCGAAAGAAAGTTAAAAATTCGATTGCGCACAACAAAATGATTTTGAATATTTCAGATATAAAAAATCTGTTTGGCGGACTTTGTCCCGAAGTTTATGAAGAATACAAAATTTCAAAAATGATAGAAAAAAGAGCGGAAAACCTGGATATCGAAGATATAGCAATACTTTCCAATTATTTGTACAAATTGAAAAACGTGTAAGACAGAAATATTTGAAAAAAATAGCAAACAAAGGGCGAGAAAATAATGGTTATTACAAATTACAAAGGAATTTCATTTAAATCACCAAAAGAAGACTCTACTGTTTATATTCCGGCGGAAGATTCTCATTTAATTGCAGAATGTGCTCTTTTTGAAGCAAATGAAATCATGAAAAAAAATAAGGAAAAAGAACAAAGATTCGATTTCAATTGCGATAATTCAAAGTCAATTGAAAACGCTTTTGAAGCGTTTTCAATTCTGGAGTTGGGAACGGGAAGCGGTTTTGTATCGCGTGTCGTAAAAAAAGGACTGGTTGAGTCGGTTAAAGAAAACGACTACAAATATGAAATAAAATCTTACGCAACCGATATAAATCCGGATGCGGTAAATCATGCAATCTCAAACGGAGTTGACGCTTATTTGGCGGATATTTTTACACCGATTCAAAATAATGATTATAATAAAGAAAACAATAATAACAATGATAAAAACAAAAATAATCATGACAAAAACAAAAACAGTTTTGAAAAAATATTGGAAAACAAATTCGACATGATACTTTTCAATCCTCCTTATCTTCCGACAAAAGAAGATGAAAAAATTCCGGGAAATTTAAATTATGCGTTTGACGGAGGAATTGACGGAAGAAAAGTAATCGTTCCGTTTTTAAAAGAAGTAGGGCACCACTTAAAAGAAAACGGGTTTTTTTTGCTTTTGATTTCATCGATGACGGGGCTGGGGCAAGTTGCCGAAGAAATGAAAAAGAACGGTTTTTCGTGCACGATTGTGGCAATTCAAAAGTTTCCTTTTGAAAGAATTATCGTAATAAAGGGAAAAAAACTCGGAAATAATGAAGATTTTGTTATTAAAGAGGAATTAATACAAAACATTTAAATAGTAAAAACTCCTTAGAAGTGTTCTGCTTTAAAATTAAAAAAAAATCAATTTTTGATTAAAAATCGAAATTATGCCACCTTAACTCAGTTGGTAGAGTGTCTGGCTGTTAACCAGAATGTCACAGGTTCGAGTCCTGTAGGCGGCGTTTTTATTTCTTATTTCTTTTTTTCGAGCTTAAAATCAAAATGATTTTTTTATTTTATCATGGGCCTGTAACTCAGATGGTTAGAGTGCCCGGCTCATAACCGGGTTGTCACTGGTTCAAATCCTGTCAGGCCCATTTCGGTTTTTCTTTTCTTTTCTTTATTTTCTTTAATTTTCTTTTTATTTTCTTTCCTTTCTTTTTTTTGATTTCTTTAAACTTATTTTCTTTAAACTTATATAGTTCAATGCTCTAAATAATTTTTAAGTTTAAACTCTTAAAAAGTTTTAAACTAAATATTAAAAGATTATTAAAAGATGCCATATTTGATTTAAGTTTAAAGGAGATTTTTATGCCAAAAATTACAAAAAAAGATGTTCGTGTTCCGTTGAGCGTACCTAAAGAAGCAAGAGAAGAATATATAAGAAATTATTTAAAAATTACAAACAACAGCGGTCGTCTTATGCTCTTTGCGGGCGACCAAAAAATGGAACATTTGAATGACGATTTTTACGGACCTGAAATTTCGGAAGACGACAACACACCGGAACACTTGTTCAAAATTGCCGACGGCGGAAAAATTGGCGTTTTTGCAACTCAGATCGGTTTGATTTCGCAATACGGAGCCGACTACAAAAAAGTTCCGTATCTTGTTAAAGTAAATTCGAAAACACATTTGATAAAAACCGATCAAAGCGATCCGTTTAGCGGTCAATTGTATGACATTGAACAAATTGCGGAATTTAAATCCAACAGCGGCCTTGACATACTTGGAGTCGGATATACGATTTACATAGGAAGCGAATACGAAGCCGACATGCTTGAACAAGCTGCACAGCTAATTTACGAAGCGCACCAGTACGGACTTATTACAGTTCTTTGGGTCTATCCGCGCGGAAAAGCGGTAAAAGATGAAAGAGATCCGCATTTGATTGCCGGTGCAACTGGTGTTGCTGCATGTCTTGGTGCCGATTTCGTAAAAGTGAATTATCCGAAAGCCGAAGGCAAAAAACAAGAAGAAATATTTAAAGAAGCAATTTTGGCGGCAGGAAAAACAAAAGTCGTATGCGCAGGCGGCTCCGGAACTGACCCAAAAAAATTCTTAACCGATTTGCACAACCAAATCCACATTAGCGGAGCACAAGGAAACGCAACCGGAAGAAATATCCACCAAAAAGAACTTGACGAAGCAATAAGAATGTGTAACGCAATTTATGCAATAACGGTAGAAGACGCAACGGTCGATGAAGCATATAAAATTTATACAGGCAACGAAAGTTAAGTTTTAATTTAAATTTTTTTTTATTTTAATTTAAATTCTTAAACGTGCCGCATCAAAAAAACGGTTGCATGCCACATCAAACAAAAAGGAAAAGCCGGGCACGGCTTTTCCTAAAAAGAATAAAACGAAAAAACAAAAGTAAGTGCATCGACACCGAAACCGTAAAGTAAAAAGAATAAAACGAAGCGGCCGTTAAAATCCTAAAAAAGAATAAAACGGATTTTCGGTATTTCTATGAATTAAAAAAAAACGGATGGGGGAAAATTCCAAAAATGCGCCGCCTGTGAAAGAAAACAGACGCTGCGGGTTTCAATTAAAAATTGAAAAAACGGAACTAAGTATTTTTTAAAAAAAAGATAAAACAAAACGACAACGGTAAGGACATCGACACAGAAACTGTAACGGAAAAAAGAATAAAACAAAGCGGCCGGAAAAATTCTAAAAACAAAAAAACGAAATTCGGGTTTTTCTATGGATTAAGAAAAAAACGGACGGGAGAAAATTCCTAAAATGCGCCGCGCGTAGAAGAAAACTGGCGCAGCAGGTTTCAATTAAAAATTAAAAACCGGAACTAAGTATTTTCCTAAAAAATAATAAAACGAAAAAACAACAGTAAGTGCATCGACACCGAAACCATAACGGAAAAAGAATAAAACGAGGCGACCGTTAAAATCCTAAAAAACAAAAAATGAGACAATTTTATTAATGATTATGTTTTTATAGAATAAAATTCTATTTAGGTGTTACAAAATTTTAAGAGTTTTTTTTTATTTAAAAAGATAAAAATATTAAAAAAATATTTATTAAAAATTAAAAATATATTCAAAAGCATTAACGTTTAATTTATAGGTGCAGATTATGGATAGAGAGAAAGTAATGGCGTTCGGAGCAATTTTTGCAATTGCTATAATGATAGGTTCAGCCGTTTTGATGGGGCTCCCTGCCCTTTTGACAGGAGATGTCGGAAATAGCGGTGGAAATTACAAAGAAGTAAATATAAAACTTTCAGATTACAAAGATGGGACAAATATATCCATAAACAGCATAAAAGACGGGTTGAAATACATTCCTGACGGAACGTATAAGGTCCACTATACCAAACAAGTACCGCTTGCGGGACAGCAATTTTATAACAATACATCACAATTGGACAGCATTTTAAGGGCCGATGTATACACAAGCATTGCCGATAAAGACGGAAAACCCCAAATAATGGTGCATCCTCTTGAATTCCATCAATTTGAAGATTACAACAACGTGTCGGTAGATGCGGTCATGACCGGAAGCGGAAGATTCCCCATTTATAACAACCATACATTAATTGCGAAAGGAAATGTTTCCGATCCTGCAAATATGTCATATCAAGTTGCAGGAAACCCGTCAATTGTCGGGTCGTACTACATGACAGTAACGGCATTGGACATAATAGACGGAAAAAGACTGCCGACTTCATCATTTAATACAATTGCAAACCACATTGATGACACAGTCGACTATGAGTATGAATATTTAATTATGGGCGTGAATGATTTTAAAACATATTACGAATCGGTATTCAAAGACTCGGAGAACAGACATGTAAGAACGTGGTTGTTTGAAGATTTAACAGATGACGCAAAAGAAAGAGTAAAAGTAGAAGTTAATGCGGAAAACGAATACGAAGGCCTTGTAAAAACATATACGGAAATCGATGACAAAGTTACAAAGATTGAAGTTAAATCACAAAAATACTCGGACTTTGACAACGTAAGTAAAAAAATTAAAGAAGCAATTAGAGGGCCGGTTGAAACCGAAACCGAGACTGAAACACCGACTGAATAAATTTAGTAATTAAAAAAAAATAATAAAAAAATAAAATAGAATAAAAAATATAAAATAGAATAAAAATATAAATACAACAAACGACTTGAATATATCCCAATTATGCCGTTGTGGCTTAGCGGTATAGCGGCTGATTCGTAATCAGCAGGCCGGGGGTTCAAATCCCCCCAACGGCTTTTTTCTTTTTTATATTTTTAATTATATATAGTGATTCATTCTAAGCGCTTAATTGTCGGAGCCGCCTCGATGGTGATGATGATGTCTGTGTTCGTGGCAGACAGACTCCGATGATTTAAGTTCGCCTCGCAGATATGCTTCCGCTGCGTTTCTTGAGTCACCTGAAGCACCAAGTATAACTTCGATTCCATTTTCATTA
>JAAYST010000066.1 GCA_012518265.1 Candidatus Methanofrustulum fimipullorum
TTATTTATTTATTTATTTATTTATTTTTATATACGATTAAACATTATATCCATATCATTTTCTTTTAATTCGTAATTGAAATAATCTTTATAAAACTGTTTTATATAGTATTCCAAATCGTAATCGTTGTAGATTTCAGGTTGTTGAATTTGTGCAATCCATTTCATGAAAAGCGGGGTTTCGGCATTTGGTGCATCCCATCTATATATTCCTATAGGCGTTTTGTAAACTTGTTTGTTTTTTACTGCTGAAATATTGCTCCAATACTGCCTGTTTATTTGATCGTCGTATAAATCTTCAGGGTATATGTCATCGAAGTGGCTCAAATATATAATGTCCGGATCCCACCCCATAATTTGTTCCATTGAAACTTGGGACCAACTGCCTTTTACGTCTTTTGCAACATTTGTTCCGCCGGTCAGTTCAATCAATCTACCGTTAAAACTGTCGCCGCCGGCAACTTTTAGGCCTCTGTCTCTTATGTATAAAACTTTAGGTTTTTTGATATCGCTTAAATTTTTGTTTTTCTCAATAAAGTATTTTTCCACTTCCAAATTATATTCTATCAATTGATTCGCTTTCTCTTCTTTTCCGAGCAATTCACCTACAATTCTCATGTTTTTTCGCATATCGTCTATATTTGAGTTTGCTCCGGCTGTTAATGTAATTACCGGAATGTCAAGTTCTTCAAGCTTTCTTAAATCATTTTCTTGGTGACTCCATAAAATTACAACATCAGGGTTCAATTTAAAAATCTCTTCCGCATTTATGGCAAATTCCCTTGAGACATATTTGTCCGGAATGTTTTCCAATTCAGGTGCCAAATTTTTTAAAAGAGATTTTCCATATGCTTCCTTTGCAGACGGATGTATTGCAATTAATTTTTCAGCCGTTCCGTCAATTGCATATACCATAGATGTGTATGGAATCGGCGTAACTATCATTGTTTTTACATTTTCCGATAATGTTACTTTTCTTCCCGTTACATCGGTTACAACTTTTGTCTGTATTTCACTATTATTTGTATATCGTTCAATGTCTTGTTCCGGCGTGTTTTTCAAAATAAATACAGCGGCAACAGCTACTACTAAAATTATTATAACAAATAAAGCCGCATAAGCTTTTTTTACGTTTTTCTCACTCATAATTATCAATCCGTTTTTATTTTTAATAAGATTGTTTTTTAATAAAGCAATTATTTTTATATTAAAAATACGAATCGTTTATTATATATATTGAATTTTTAGGGCAATATATATTATCTTGTTTGTTAATTACTATTTATCTATAGTCAAATAAAACGTAAAATATGTAGTGAAATCGCAAAATTCTGTAAACAAAGAAAAGAAAACAAAAAAAGAAAAAAAAAGAAAAGGAAACAAAAAAAAGAAACAAAAAAAAGAAATAAAAAACAAAACAAAAAGCAAAAAAAAAATAAAAAATAAAACAAAAAATAAAAAAGAAATAAAATATAAAACAAAAAAAAACAATATTATGATATATATTCCGACATTGTAAACTGTACTGTTTTTTTAGTCGGTTTTATATTATAGTATTCGCATGCCGCTTTTCTTACGGCTTCAATTTTTTCTTTCGGTGAGAAAACTCCCATTTTCCAATTTTCTTCATGTGCTTTGCTTAAAACGGATATAAAGGGTGACACTTCTATTAAATTGTACGAATTTTCGTTTACGAAAATTCTGGCTTTCATCTCTACGATATCGGGTTTTCTGGGAATGTCTATTAAAACGTCTCCCGGTTCTACTTTTGCCATTTCCTCGATTTCTTTTTCGGCTCTTTGAGTATTTTCTTTTTGTTTGAAAATCGTATCGTTTACGGAATCGACTCCTACATACACTGCTCTTTTGTATAAATTCCTGCTATCGAGACGCTCTATAATTTTTCCGGGGTAACTTTCTTTTCCGTATTTTTTTGCGTCTTCCCTCATAAAACATATAAGGGAAATATCGTCCATGTCTGCCAAATCTTCCGCTCTTAATTTTTTATTTTCTATTAAATCTCTGCAGGCTCTGTCACACATGGCTTCCGCAATTCTTGACACATGATGGTAATAAACCGATGAGTTCATCCAATACCTTGAAACCAACAACGCCTCAGCCGCTTTTATTGCACTCGGAGAGAGCATAAAACGTCTGTTGTAAAATCCCATATGTTTTAAAAGTCTGGTAGTATCTATTCTTCCGCTTGCAACTCCCGTATAATGCATATCGCGTGCAAGATAATCCATTTTATCAACATCAATTTCGCTGTTTAAAACTCGACTTAATTCAGTTTCGCCTTTAATATGTTTTGCAATTTTAGACGGATCCATTCCGTTATCTCTTAAAATGTCACCGATTTCACCTGATGAAATGATTTTTCTCACATCATCGTGAGATCTGTTTGTATATTTTTCAATTACTTTTTCAGTTGCGTGTGAGAACGGACCGTGTCCGACATCATGTAAAAGGGCTGAGGCAACAATCTCATCTTTTAAATCTTCATAGATTTCCATGTTTCCGAGTTCAAACAGCTTTGTTGCCAAATGCATAGTTCCGATTGAGTGCTCAAATCTTGTGTGATTTGCACCGGGATATACAAAATATGCAAAACCTAGCTGTTTAATCCTCCTCAATCTTTGCATTCTCTTTGTATCCAAAAGATCTGTATGAAAAGTGCCCAATTCTATATATCCGTGAACGGGATCCATTATTACTCTGCTTTCCATTTCCATAGCCGGCTCACATCATCATTGTTTGATTATTTTTGTTAAATATTTCTATTAATATTATTGATTCGTTATTATTGTTCTGTTAATATATTACACTTGCTGAATTCTTTTTTATTTTTTTCTTCTATATAAAGCATCAGAGTGTTTTTTCAACTTATTTATCATGTTTCTCCATTTCCCGATTAATTTTATATACTTTGTTTTATTAGCATTTCCCGCATTTTCTAATTTTAAAGATGGGGGGCGTTTTTTGGATATTATTTTATTAATTGCAGGGCTGTTATTTCTCGGCTACATTCTTAAATCGGTAGGAATTTTACCGGAAGAGTCGAAACGGGTTTTAAACGCACTTGTTTTAAAAGTGACAATGCCGTGCACAGTTCTCTATTCCATGTTAAAAAACGTTCAAGCCGGAGAAATTCCCCATTTTTTAAAATTGACTTTATTGATGTTGCTTTTGTCAGGTATGTTTTTATTTTTAACGTTGGTAATCGGTCGTTACTTTATATCTGACAAGAGAACGCTTTATGCATTCGCTCTTGTATGTTCTGCCGGAAATACGGCGTTTATGGGGTTCCCTATAGTTGAGGGTTTTTTCGGAACTGAAGGACTCGTTCGAGCAATTTTCTGTGATATCTCAACACTCCTTGTAATTCTTACAGCATCAACTTATTTGGGCGGGAAGCTGATGAATATCAATCGAAATATTTTTCACGATCTTGTCAAATTTCCGCCTTTAATTGCGTGGTTAGTTTCAGTTATTATTATTTTGTTCGGTTTTTCACTTTCGGATTTCCCTCCGATATTTGAAATGTTTTTAAGTTCTTTATCCCATTTGACTACGCCTCTTATTATGCTTACTGTCGGAATTTCGCTATCTCCGAGATATATTAAAAGGTCTCTTAAAGAAAGTGCAGCAGCAACTTCCATAAAACTGTTATTGATGCCGATTGCGGCTTTTATAATCGCAAGTTTGTTTTCATTTTCAACGCTTGATAAAAACGTATGTACATTGGAGGCTGCGATGCCGCCTGCAATGATTATTCCTCTTTTCTGCGACATTTACAGTATGAATTCAAAGTTTGTATCGGCAACAATATTCATATCGGTCGTGTCGTGTTTAGTTACTCTGCCGCTGATTTATACCGTTTTGACACACATATGACAATCTAATATTTCTTTGAAATATTTTTCATATACACACATATATATATATTTTCAATTTTATATAACTTATTTTAGATGTCTTTTTTTTATTTCTCATTAAAAAATGATAAATCGTAAAAACAACATGATTAATCATCACATTTATTCAACTCGCATCTCCTGTTTCCCCGAAAGCTTTTTATATGCCTATACAAATCAATTAAATGAACTATCACGAATAGTTCAAATTTTAATGGAGGTTTATCATGAAAATAGCGATTTTAGGTGGTACTGGTAACATCGGTAAAGGTTTTGCATTGAGATGGGCACACAAACACGACATTGTCGTCGGTTCAAGAAGTAAAGAAAGAGCAGCCGAAGCAGCAGCAGAATTCGTCGAATTTTTAAAAGAAAGAAATATTAAAGGATCGATTAAAGGCGATGAAAACAAAGCAGCTGTAGAAGGTGCTGATGTTGTTGTAATTGCTCTTAGATACGATGCAGTTTTCGACACATTGGAACACATTAAACCGTCTTTGAAAAACCAAATCATTTTGTCTGTAGTAGTTCCGATGGTTAAAGACAAATGCTACTTGAACAAAGGAACAGAGCCGATAAGAATCTCTGTCGATCCGGAAGAATACAACGCAGACTACTTCTGTTATTCAGTTCCGAAAGAAGGCAGTGCGGCAATGGAAATTAAAAAAGTATTACCCGAGACAACAGATCTCGTTGCCTCTTTCCACAACGTTTCAGCAAAACGTCTCGAAGACTTTGATGCAGTATTCGACTTGGACATTGCGGTTTGCGGAAACAACCAACAAAACAAAGACATAATAATGAACCTTGTCAGAGACATCCCGGGATTGAGGCCGATCGATGTCGGACCCATTGAAGCTGCAGCATTAACCGAACCGATCACACCGCTCCTATTAAATGTCGCAAAAATGGACAAACAATTCAGACACGCCGGTATTAAATTCGTATGATTAAAATAAATTAATCATACAATTTATTTATTTTTTTTATAATATTTTTAAACAATTTTTATAAATTATATGCAAATGTTATAAACAAATTCATGTTTATAATATTACATATATCGGCTTTGTCTAAAAAATTTTTAACTTCTTAATACGCAACGATATAAAATAAAATATTCTTCAATAATTTATTTTTTATATCGTTGTTTATTATTTCTTTTTATTATATCGTTGTTTATTATTTCTTTTTATTATATCGTTGTTTATTATTTCTTTTTATTATTTCTTATTAGTTCTTTTTTTATGATGTAACTTATTTATCCATTATTACTTTAATGTTAAATTCTCAAAAGTATTTATATAATATAATTACTGTTAGTTAGTAATGATTCTTAAATAAGCTTATTATAATAGGGTATAATTTAAACTTAATTATTTTTTTAATATATCAAAAATGTAATAATAAAATCATCTTTTTACAAGCTTAATCAATTATGTAAAACATATAAATTAAAGGCTTTTAATTGAATAACAGGTGTTTTACTTTATGAAATCAATACGTAAGAACTCTTTACTTTTCACTCTCGCTTTGACAACTGTTTTAGGAATTTTATGGTTGGGGCTTGTAGCAACAGATGCTGCTTTTGCCGCAAGTGCAGTAATTGACGATACAAATTTTCCCGACCCGATTTTAGAACTTTTGTAAAAAAATACGACTTGAATACTGACGTAGAATTACAGCAAAGTGAACTGGATACGGTTACAAATATTGATTGTTCCAATGAAGATATTGGCGATTTGACCGGAATTGAATATTTTACTAAGTTAAATCGTTTGGATTGCTCTTTTAACAATCTTTCAGTTCTTGATGTAAGTAAAAACATTGCATTGACGAATTTGACTTGCTCCTTTAACAATCTTTCAACTATTGATTTAAGTCTAAATACCGCCTTGTTGAGTTTGGATTGCTCCGTTAATAACTTTTCAGTTCTCGATGTCAGTCAAAACACAGCCCTGGTATTTTTGGAATGCTCTTCCAACAATCTTTCCACTCTCGATGTCAGTAAAAATACTCTCTTGGAAGAATTGTCTTGCTCCATCAGCAATCTTTCCGCTCTTGATTTAAGTCAAAACACCGCTTTGGCTTTTTTGTATTGCGGCGGTAATCACCTTACTGTTCTTGATCTTACCAACACCAAAACCGATTTAAATCCTTCCTCCATAATCGGCTATCAACATTATTCAACTCCCCTTACTCCCGAGTTTGACGGTAACTATCATAAGTTTAACTTATCTGAAATTGTAGGCATCGGAGTTGAGAATATTCAAAATATTACCGATGTTAAGCAAGGTCACTTTAATGATTTGCCTTTAAGTGCAAGCTATGATTTAAATACCGGAATATTGAGCGTCAGTCAAAAAGAAAAAATATCGTCCTTAGTGTATTTTTATGTTACGGAGCCGTCCATGAATCTTAATTTAATAATGGATGTAAGTGTTCATTTGAGATATATTTACACGCTGAATTTTGACGGCAACGGCAACACCGGCGGTATAGCCCCTGATCAAAACAATTATGTTGAAGGTGGAGTTGTTTCACTTCCTGATAAAGGTAATCTTGTTAAAACCGGTTATAATTTCCTCGGTTGGTCAACAACACCAATCGAAACCGAAGCACTTGCTGATTTTTCAATGCCCGGCGAGAATACTACATTGTATGCCGTTTGGGCTGAAAAACCGAAACACTCTGTTGCATATGATGTAAACGGCGGTAACTCTCCCGCTCCTGTTCAATCCGATGTTTTTGAAGGTGAAACATTTTCTGTTGCTTCTTACACAGGTTCTAAAACGGGATATACATTCGGCGGTTGGAATGACGGTTCAAACGATTATTTAGCGGGCGATTCCTATTTAATGGACTCTTCAGATGTTATTTTTACAGCAACCTGGATTGAAAACCCGGTTACGGTTACAGTATATTACGATGTGGGGGATGGAAATTTGCCGATCCCCGCACCGACAAAAACGTATGCTGGTAATGTAATAAAAGTTCCGTATTATTCTGGAATGTCCGGTGACCATGTATTTTCAGGTTGGCTTTATAATAAAGCATTAAAATTTTATAAGTCAGGAGATAATTTCAGAGTTCCAAAAGAGGACGTTGTATTAATTGCACAATATTCCAAATCGGATTTAGAACCTGAAACCCCTGTAGATGTTTGTACGGTAACTTATAAGGAATGCGGAGATGTAATAGGTACAAAAGAGTTCAACAAAGGTGACAAACTAACATTCGATGTAAATGTGAGATACAACAGAGGATTTTATCCGAGCGGTTGGATTTCAAACGGAAAAACGGTTGATGAAAATACAATTGTTTACAGAGACATGGTTGTTGAACTCGTTTGGAAACCGCTTCCGTCAGTTTCAGGAGATCCGCTTGACACGTCTATAAAAGATGTGATTATGTTTCTCCAATATACCGCAAATATCGGTCCGTTAAAAGATGTACCTGAGTCTTCTATGATTAAATCGGGCTTTGATTTAAACCGTGACGGGAAAATAAATATCGTTGACGTAATCATTTATCTCAAATTCGTTTGAGAAATTTAATCGGGCGCATGCGTCCGATTTAATTTATTCTGTTTTTTTTGGATTTTTATACAGTTTTTTGTTTTTAATTTTTTATTTTTTTTATTTTTATTTTTCTATTTTATTTTTTTGTTTTTTTACATTTTTACTTTTTCTATGTCTTTTATTTTGTTTCAAATTTGAAAATTGAAAAAATGTACAATATATTTTTTATAATATAAAGTCTATATATTATTCGTAAAGTATTGAAACATTGATACTGATTATTAATGCAGATTATACTATACTTATTATAAAAAATGTAATTATGATTATGTTTTCATTATTATATTTTTATTATTACATTTTTATTATTTATTCTACTGCCATTGTTTTAATATGAGGTGGAAAAATGTCAAAATTTGCGATACAAAAACTCATAACTTTTATTCTTATTTCTGTATTATTTTTAGGAATTACCGGTGTAGCTGTAGCTGACGAATCGCCGCTTCCTACAGGTACAGAGGCGTATGATTCTTATTATCCGGAATTTGATCTCAAACTTAATGAAACAGAAATTCCAATTAATTCAGGTCTTACTGTACAGACAGATTTCGATATATGGGTTGCAGGAATACAAGTCAATATCTATAATAAAGGAGACGTATTCGGCGACGGCGGTTCCGTAGCTTTTGCCGAATATAAGGATTCAAATGTTCTTACACTCAAAAATGCAAAAATAAATGAGGGCCATCATAGATTAGATGACAGTTCACTTAGTTTAGGCGTTGATGCGTGTATATATTCAAAAATTCCGGTCACAATTTATTTGGTCGGGGATAATTCTTTAAATACATTTTCGGATTCCGCATACGGAATTGTCGGCTCTTCCAATATTAATTTTGAAGGAGACGGAAACCTTTCAATCAAATCCGGAAAAGACGGAATTTTATCTAAATCGTCGTTGACGTTTTCAAACGAGGGAGATATTAAAATAGATTCGGACAGATACGGAATTTATTCTGATGCCGATATGTTCTTTTTAGGAAGTGGAGATTTAAAAATAGATTCCGAATTTGACGGGTTACACTCTGAAGGTTCCGTTACAATTAAAGGAGCAGGGGACTCCTCTATCGATTCCGAAGGAATCGGCATTTCCGGTAAAAAAGTTAATATTTCGGGCGACGGCGATTTGTTAATAAAAACTGAAAGTTTCGGTATTTTATCGGATTTAATTGATATTTCAAATAAAGGCGATGTGAAAATCGAGGGCGATGAAGATACTATCGGTATTTTTTCAAAAGGACCTGTTACGATTTCAAATGACGGAAAATTGTCAATAGACGTAGGCGGAGAAGGAATGGGTACTGAAGATTCAATTACAATTTCCGGTTCCGGCGACATATATATTGAATCGGAATATACCGGTATTTTCCTAGGTGACGACTTAAAGATTTCCGGAAAAAGCAAGGTAACTGTTGTTGTTGGCGATGATGACGACGACGATTACTACGACGATTATGACAAATACAATGATGACGATGACAAAGACAACGATGACAAAGACGATGACGATGACGACTATAAATTTTTCGAAGAAAATGCTGTATATTTCTTTAATTCCGGAAGCAAACTTCTTTTGGAAGGAAGCGGAACTCCTTTGAAATTTGTAGCGGACGGGTCTTCTGCAGCGATTTACAACGGAAAAGATAAAACCAGCCCTGTTGGCGGAAGTCAACTTGAAAATTATAAAGTAAAAGGCTCTCCCGAGGGCAAATCGGTTGTTTATAGTATTTCCGGATCGGAAGAAAACTCCGGGTCAGAAGAAAATCTCGGTAAAATAGAATATGTGGACCCCGATACCGGTGAAACACATGAAATCGATTTAGACGATCTCCCCGGCTTCGGAATTTTTGCCGGAATTTTAAGTATTACCGCAATGGGCGCAATACTACGCCGCAAAAAATATTAAAAATAATTAAGATAAAAAAATAAAAAACAAAAAAAATAAAAAACAGAAAGATAAAATAAAAAGTAGAATAAAAATATTTTTTAAATATTTTTATTCTATAAATTAATTCATTAATAAATCAATCAGTTCATTAATTAATTAATTCATTAATCAGAATTTTAATTTATCCATTCTTTGGACTGCTTTTTCTATAATGTCCACTTCTTTTGTCAATGCGAATCTTATATATCCTTCGCCGTAATCCCCGAATCCGTTTCCGGGTGTTGCGACAATTCCTGTTTCTTCAAGAAGGACTTTTGCAAAGCCCATTGAGTCGTATCCGCTTGGGACTTTTGCCCAAATGTAAAAGGTTGCTTTTGGCGGATTTACATCGATTCCGATTGATTTCAGTCCTTTTACCAATACATCTCTTCTTTTCGTGTAAATTTTATTCATGTCTTCTACACAATCTTGAGATCCGCTCAGTGCTGCAATTCCCGCTCTTTGAACGGCATCGAAGACTCCGGAGTCTATGTTCGATTTAACTTTTCCAAATCCTGCAATCAAATCGGCGCCTCCGACTGCAAATCCGAGTCTCCATCCTGTCATGTTATATGTTTTTGACATTGAATAGAGTTCAATTCCCAAATCCATAGCACCGTCGATTTCTAAAAAGCTTGGGGATTTGTAGCCGTCGTAAACCATTTCACAATATGCGTTGTCGTGAATTACAACAATTCCGTTTTCTTTTGCAAACTCGACCGTTTCTTCAAAAAACTTTTTATCGGCGACAGCTGCTGTCGGATTGTTCGGATAGTTTAAAAACATGAGTTTTGCTTTTTTAAGAACGTCTTTCGGGATAGCTTCGTAATCAGGCAAAAATCCGTTTTCTTCTCTAAGCGGCATGTCGTACGGAACGCCTTCCGCAAATTTTGTTCCGATACTGTATACGGGATACCCCGGGTTCGGACAAAGGACCACATCACCCGGATTTATAAACGCAAGAGGCACATGCGCAACTCCTTCTTTAGATCCTATCATTGAAAGGACTTGCGTTTTCGGATTTACGTCTATGTTTTTTGTGTCTTTGCACCATTTTGCGGCAGCTTGTCTAAACGGCAAAAGCCCGCTGTATGACGGGTATCTGTGAGTTGCCGGGTCGCGTGCCGCTTCGCACAAAGCATCCACAATATGCTTCGGAGTCGGTTTGTCAGGGTCCCCAACTCCTAAATCTATGATGTCAACACCTTTGTCGATCATCGCCTGTTTTGATTCGTCAATCGATGCAAAAAGATAAGGTTTAAGCGTTTTAATTCTTTCAGAATACATAAAAGTCCTCTCATTCTCTAATTTTATTTTATTACTTGATTCTCATATTAATATCGTTTTACAGTTATAAATTAATCGACAAAATTAATCAATAAATAAATTAATCGACAAATCGAAATAGATTTATACGAAATAAAAAAATATGAATAAAATCAACTACTTTATTTATATATTGATTGTATATATTTACATATGATTGGTATATCCACTACAGCATTTATTGGGGAATCGCTTGATTTTGCGCTTGAATCTATTGAATATTATGTTGATTTTGCAGAAATATTTTCTGAAGGGCGTCACGACCTTTTTGAAAATTCCTCGATACTTTCTTCATACAATTTGAAATATTCCGTCCATTCACCTACAGTTGATATAAATATTGCGTCCGTTCGTGAAAAAACAAGAATTACTTCTCTTGACATAATTTCAGACTTGGCGGATTTATGCGCAAGCTATAATATAACTACTATGGTTGTTCATCCGGGCTATACTTCTGAAGATTACATGTTGCCAAAAGCATATTCTTCTCTTGAAAAATCGCTTGATTTTTTAAATAAACTCTAGGAAAACACAGGTGTTTGCATATGTGTTGAAAACATGCCGAATTATTTCATGTATCTATTCCAAAACCCGAAAGATATAGATTTGAAAAATAACAATTTCGTACTCGATGTAGGTCACGCAAATATAACCGGAAATTTATCCGAATTTCTTAAAATGAACATCGATCACTTCCATATCCATGATAATTTCGGAGAGTCGGACGACCACTTGGCAATAGGAGACGGAAATACGGACTTTTCAAAAGTATTCGACAAAATCAAGAATTCAAAAGCGCACGTAATTTTGGAAAACAAAAGTATCGAGAATGCAAAAAAGTCGCTTGATATTATAAAATCAAAAATTTAATTATCGTTCTATCATTTTACCATTTCATCATTTTACCATTTTATCATTTTACCATTTCTGTGATCTATTATTTTTCTTTATTTTGGAGTATTTTTATGTCCTACTCTTTTTTAAGCTCTTTAATTTTGCCCGCAATTTGTTTAGTTTCACTAATTCCTTTGTTTTTTGCCCTTATCGTAAACAAATCAAACGCTCATTATTTTTTAGGAAATTACAACGCTTTATCCGATAAAGAAAAGCATAATTTCGACATGGACGGATTTGTTTACTTTTTTAGAAAAATTTATGCAGTAGTCGGAGTTCTATTTTTTATAGGCGGAACAGCTCTTTATTTCACTCTCGGCTATAAGTTTTCATTTCTATGGATTGCAGTTTTAACTATTTTTTCTCACATGGTTTTAATAATTGCAAGCCAAAAGTTTGCGCACACTTCCGATTTGAAAATGTCTGCGGGTCTTGAGACGGAATCGAAAATCTCAAAATTCATTTTAGTTTTATCCGCTTTGTTTATTGTATTTGGTACAATTGTCTTATTTTATGTAGGCGCTTTCTAACTCGTTAATAAAGTATACCCGTAAAAGTAACATATAATTTATATGTAATAAGCTCCTTATAATATGTTTACACTATTAAATATCAATATTTAATCTCAATATTTTATAAATATCGTTTAATAAATATCAATATTTAATATCTCATTTCTTTTTTATTTTCCGGGGTTTATTTTATGATTTTGACAGAAAGCAAGCCGTTAGGCGAGATAATATCTAAAATAGATAAAAAATCTAATGTATTTATTATCGGCTGTAACGTCTGCGCCGCAAAAATGGGGACCGGTGGCGAGCCTGAAATAAAAGCATTAACCGATGCTTTAACGGAACTCGGCTATAATGTAGGAGGCAGCATATTGCCAACGGCCGCTTGCAGTATCCGGTCGTATGAATCGCTCGTTGAAAGAAATGAAAATATACAAAATGCGGACGTTGTTTTGGTGATGTCGTGCGGAAGCGGGTCTTCCGTAGTTGCGACTGTTTTAGATATTCCGGTAGTCTGTACGACAAATACGCTGTCGCTTGGTGGTCTGAGCAAAGGCGACATACACACACGCATTTGTATTATGTGCGGCGATTGCACAAGCAGTATTTACGGCGGACTCTGCCCTACCGCCGAATGTCCCAAATCTCAATTAAACGGCCCTTGCGGCGGCTCAAAAGACGGAAAATGCGAAGTAGGAAATAAAGATTGCATTTGGGAATTAATAGAAAAACGATTCAGCGGACAGGAAAATCTTCCGTTTGAACATTATATAACTCATAAGGATCACCGAAACGATTAATCGGTTTGACTATTTTTTATTTTTATTTTTCAGTTATAAGAGTTGATTTTAAAGGATGAAATTTCGTGAAAAACTTCAATCGGGGAAGTTTGTTATAACGTGCGAAGTTCCGCCTCCGAAAGGAACGGACACATCTTATTCCATTGAGAACGCATCGTTTATAAGAGAGTTGGCCGATGCCGTAAACGTAACCGACAATCAATGTGCTCAGCTTCATATGTCTTCCATTGCATTTTCAACTCTGCTTAAACAAAACGGCTATGAGCCGATTATGCAAATGACTTGCCGCGACCGAAATCGTATCGGAATTCAATCTGACGTTTTGGGTGCGTACGGTTTGGGCATTCGAAATATTCTTATAATGTCCGGCGACTACCCGACTTTCGGAAATCAACCCGGCGCAAAGCCTGTTTACGATTTGGATTCCGTTCATGCATTAAATGCAATATCGTTACTTAAAAAAGGCACTTCTTTATCAGGCTCAAATATCGCGGGTCCGTTTGATATGTGTGTCGGTGCTGTTTGTAATCCTGTTCCGGAAAAAAAGTTTCAAATAATGAAATTGGAAAAAAAAGTAAAAGCAGGAGCCGAATTTATACAAACACAGGCGGTCTTTGATGTAGATATGTTTTCCGAATTCATGGACCTAATTAGAGACAGAGGAATAGATATTCCGATATTAAGCGGAATTGTCCCTTTAAGATCTGTTGAAATGGCACGCTATATGAATCAAAACATTCCCGGAATTTCAGTTCCTCCCGAAATTATAAAACGAATGGAATACGCAGACGACCAAATCGAAGAAGGAATTGAAATTACAGCTGAAATTATAAAATGTATGAAAAACATATCAAACGGAATACACATAATGCCGATTAAATCCCACAGATGTACAAAAAACCTTCTCAGAAGAAGTAATTTTTTATAATGTGTTATCATTTATTTTTCTCATACGGAAACAGAAAATGTCAATCTTTGAAATAATTGAAAAAGACGGGGCCGGTCGAATCGGTCGACTGAAAACGGCTCACGGAATCGTTGAAACGCCTACTGTAATGCCTGTAATTAATCCAAATATTAATCTTATAAAACCGTCCGAAATGAGAGAATTCGGAGCGGAAATGTTGATTACGAATTCTTACATTATTTATTCTCATGAAGATTTAAGAGAAAAAGCATTAAGTTTAGGAGTTCACGGTTTGCTGGATTTTGACGGTCCTGTCATGACCGATTCCGGTTCTTTTCAATTGTCCGTATACGGAGACATAAGAGTTTCAAATTCGGAAATAATTGATTTTCAAATGAAAATTAAAACGGATATCGGAGTCCCGTTAGACGTTCCGACACCGCCTGACGTTTCATACGAAGTTGCGGAAAAAGAGCTTGAACTCACAAACGAAAGAATAGCCGAAGCAAGACGAATTGTTCCAAAATATTCAGATTTTATTAAATCTTCAGAATCGTGTCAAATGCTTTTGGCCGGCCCCGTTCAAGGATCGCTTTATGACGATTTGAGAGTGAAAAGCGGAAATTTTGTACGTGAGCTCGGATGTGATGTATTTCCGATAGGCGCCGTTGTTCCTTTAATGTCAAATTATCGCTATTCCGATCTCGTCGATGTTATCGTTTCTTCTAAAAAGGGACTCGGACCTTCCGTTCCGGTTCACTTGTTCGGCGCGGGCCATCCTATGATGTTTGCACTTGCCGTTTCTCTAGGTTGCGATTTGTTTGACTCGGCTGCATACGCTTTGTATGCAAAAAACGACAGATATATTACAGTTAACGGAACGTATCCGCTTGACAGGTTAAAACATTTGCCCTGCTCGTGTCCGATTTGTATGCAAAATACGGCCGATTCCATTAGAAAATCCGAAAACAAAGAAGAACTTTTATCTCGTCACAATCTTTACGTCACATTTGAAGAAATCAGACGAATAAAACAAGCAATATCGGAAGGCAGACTTCTTGAATTGGTCGAGCTTAGGTGCCACTCTCATCCACGAATGCTCGATGCTCTTTACGCTTTAAAAAAACATGGCGCTTGGATGGAAAAGTACGACACAGCGACCAAAAGCACATTTTTGGATTGCGGAACTTTTTCGTCTCACAGGCCTGAAGTTATACGCTTTAGAAACCGTTTGGAAAGATTTACAGTCTCGGGAACCTCAATCATTCGCTCCGGAAAAACAAGCATCGATAGAAATTTCGATAATTTGTTTTCATTTAAACCGCCGTTTGGCGCATATCCGTCGGAATTGGACGGAAACTATCCGTTCAACGCGGAAGTTTCTTTAAATCAAGACGAAGACGTAATAGAAACTGCGATTTCAAACACAATACATTTAATCAAACAAAACCCGGATGCGGAGTTTACATTTGTCAAAAGCAAACAACTTCGTTTTATCCCGGAGTGCTTTTTTAACGAACTTTCCGAAATTTGTAAAATAATCGATAAAGTAGAACAGGATACCGTAAACGAGTTCGAAAACAATATTTAAGTTTTAAAATAATATTTAAGTTTGAAAATAAATTTTATAATTTTTTTTTATAAAGGTTTTTATAATGGTTTTTATAAAGGTTTTTATAAATATTATTGTAAAGATATCATTTTATAGAAGGCTTTATATTTAATAAATTAACTTTAGGTATCCAATATCGTTTATCGTTCAAATTCTTTTTTAACGTAATTGTTGGTTTTTAATTTAATTGGAAGGGTTATTTTGTCATTTCTTAATAAAATTAAGTCATATATTGTAATGCTTCGTCCGGAAATTGCTTTTATGGACATTACGCTTCCTGCGTCGTCCGCTCTTTTGGCGTATTATTATGCAACTGTTTATGTAAACGGGGTTGGCTCTCTTCCCTCTCTTTTTACTTTTATTTTGGCAACAATTGGCGGTTTTTTTGCGATAACCGGTTCATATGTATTTAACGATTGTTTCGATGTTGATATTGATTCTATAAACCTTCCGAATCGTCCGCTTCCTTCCGGCGATTTAACTATTAAAAACGCATTTACTTTTGCAACCGCTCTTGCACTTATTGCAGCGATTATTTCTTTTTATTTAAATCCCGAATCTTTCAGCGTTTTCATTTTGGCGTTTGTTGTTATCACTCTTTATTCCTGGTTTTTTAAAAGAGTTACTCCGTTTAGTTTTATTCCGGTCGGGATTGCATACGGTTTGGTTCCGATAGGAATTTGGCTTGCTTTTGATCCGGCAGGAATTCTTAAAACGTCTGAAATTATGACTCCTGAAATTTTACCGCTTCCCGCAATATTTTTCGGGCTCATGATTTGTATGACCGATTGGGGTTTTACTCTTGCAGGCGTTTCAAGAGATGTAAAAGGCGACCGTGAAAAAGGAGCACCTACATTTCCGGTCACTTACGGAATTCCAAAAACTACTCGATTTATTACAATAATATGGACAATAGGTATTTTGTTTTCAGTAGCTATCGGTTATACGTCTAAACTCGGCCCCGCTTATTTCGTTTTTGCATTGCTTGCGGGATTGTGGATGCTTTCAAGATGCTTTCAGTTTATTAGAAATCCGTCTCCCGAAGTCGGTGGAAAATTGTTCGTTGAAGGTTCAAATTATAGAGGAGTTATGTTTTCCGCTATGATTATCGATATTATTTTAAATATATATGTTTCAGGGTATACCGGAATTTTGTGGTAAAATTTTGATAAAATTTGGTAAATTTTATGGTAAAAATTAAATCATTTTAAAACATTTAATTCTCTCTGTGAAGAGTTTATAAAAGCATAAATATAACTTATTTGTTTAGTTATGAATCTATTATATGTACCTGTAATGTAGAATTATTTATTGAAACGGAGAGAGCGCGTATGGATGCAGGCGATGAAACCCCAGAAAAAAATATTCAGGATGACTTTTTTAAATCATTTTATAAAAATTGTAAAAAAAATAATGTAATCAGCATAGAGGACTTCGAATTTTATAATGTAAAGCGCGGTCTTAGAAATGCGGACGGAAGCGGAGTTGTGGCCGGTCTTACCCGAATTTGTAACGTACACGGCTACATAATAGACGAAGGCGATGTATGTCCGGTCGAAGGGAAATTGACTTACCGCGGTTACGATATTTATGATTTGGTTAATGCGTGCATTGAAGAAAATCGCCACGGTTTCGAAGAAACAATATATCTTCTTTTAACGGGAGAATTACCTACCGAATCTCAACTTGAAGCTTTTAATTCCGTATTGTCAGATTTCAGAGAACTTCCTGACAATTTCTTGGAAGATGTTTTGATTAAAAATCCGTCCGACAACATTATGAACATGATGGCAAGAGCGATTTTGTATCTTTATGCATATGATTTAAATCCTGAAGACGAATCTATGGAAAATATTCTTTTGCAGTCGATAAAAATCATTGCCATGATGCCGACTATTATGGTAAACGCTTATCAAGTCAAAAGACGCCAATACGACAATAAATCCAGTTATTTCCATCCGCCTAAAACAGATCACTCAATGGCGGAGTCGATTCTTTATGCACTTAGACCGGACAGAGTGTTTACGGCCGAAGAAGCACGTCTTTTGGACATATGTTTAATTTTACACGCAGACCACGGCGGCGGAAACAATTCATCTTTTGCAGCAAGAGTTTTATCGTCTGCCGGAACCGATACTTATTCCGCAATCGCGGCGGCACTTGGATCTCTTAAAGGAACGAAACACGGCGGTGCGAATGCAAAAGTTGAAGAAATGATTCGATACATTAAAGACGGTGTTTCCGATTGGGAAGACGAAGCCGAAATTACGGAATTCCTTGAAAAAATTATGAAAAAGGAGGCAGGCGACGGTTCAGGTCTTATTTACGGAATGGGTCATGCAATTTATACATTGTCGGACCCGCGTGCCGTAATCCTAAGAGAAAATGCACGTTCAATTGCGGAATCAAAAGGGATGGCGGCCGAATTCCGTCTGTTGGAATCTATAGAAAAATTGGCACCGGAAGTTTTCTATAAAATGAAAGGAAGAGGAAAAACGATTTGTGCAAACGTGGATCTTTATTCCGGATTCGTTTACAGATGTTTGGGAATACCAAGCGATTTATTCACACCTATTTTTGCAGTAGCAAGAGTTGCCGGTTGGTGCGCTCACAGAATCGAAGAAATATACACGGGCGGCCGAATAATTCGTCCGGCATACAAGTCGCTTTCAGAAAATCCTAAATATATTCCGATAAGCAAGCGCAAATAATTAAAAAATAAAAATAACAAAATGATAAAATGAATAAAAACGCTAAAAGTTCTAAAAGCGCTGAAAACACTAAAAGTTCTAAAAGCGCTAAAAACACTAAAAATACTAAAAGCGCTAAAAACACTCCTTTGGTACTTCTTATTTTAGACGGCTGGGGTCAAGCATTACCCGGTCCGGGTAATGCGGTAGAGCTTGCGCGTAAACCCGCTCTTGATTATTTGAAACAAAATTATTCTCATGCTTACTTTGACGCATCCGGAATTTCTGTCGGGCTTCCTGAAGGTCAAATGGGAAATTCCGAAGTCGGTCATACGAATATCGGGGCAGGCAGAGTTGTTTTTCAAGATTTGTCCAGAATCGACAACTCGATTGCCGACGGTTCATTTTTTAAAAACGAAGTTTTTAAAAAATCGTTTGAAAACGTATTAAAAAACGACTCGTCACTTCATTTGGCAGGGCTAGTATCATACGGCGGAGTTCACAGCAATCTGAACCATTTAAAAGCACTTGTCAAATATGCAAAAAAATTCGGAATTTCTAAAATTTATATTCATGCATTCTTAGACGGAAGAGACGTTCTTCCCACATCCGGAATTAAGGATTTAAACGACTTAAACGATTTTTTAAAAGAAGAAGGCGCAGGCACAATTGCAACAGTTTGCGGCCGCTATTATGCAATGGATCGCGACAAACGTTGGGAAAGAACAAAAATCGCATACGATGCACTCGTTTTCGGAAAAGGAGACATGATTGAATATACAAACGATTTCAACTCCGCTCTTTTAAAATCATATGAATCAGGCGTAACTGACGAATTTGTTAAACCGCTTATAATCTGTAAACCCGAAATTCAAAGTCCGAATTTCTCGAATTCTTTGAATTCCTCTAATTCTTCGAATTCCTCAGGTTCTAGTGGATTTAGCAACTCTGAAAAATTCCAAGAATCTGTAAAAAAATCTCGCATTCATGATTCCGATTCTGTAATCTTTTTCAATTTCAGACCCGACCGTGCGCGTCAGATTACTTATTCTTTAGTTAACCGTGATTTTTCAGGATTTGACCGTAAAAACCCCGTATTCCCAAATTTCACATCCATGACTCAATACGACGAAAAGCTAACAATTCCCGTTGCATTTCCTCCTGAACAAATAGTCAATTCTTTAGGAGAAGTACTAAGTCGAAACGGATTGTCTCAACTTCGAATTGCGGAAACGGAAAAATATGCACACGTCACATTTTTCTTAAACGGCGGGCTCGAAACACCCTTTGAAGGCGAAAAGCGAATTTTAATTCCTTCTCCGAAAGTTGCAACTTACGACCTTAAACCCGAAATGAGCGCCTTTGAAGTAAAAGATGCGCTAATCTCCGAATTGGAATCCGGCGCATTCGATTTGGTCGTATGCAATTTTGCAAATATGGATATGGTCGGCCACACAGGCATAATCGACGCATCCGTAAAAGCAGTCGAAGCAGTCGATTTTTGTGTCGGTGAAATCTACAAAAAAGTAAAAGAAATGTCCGGAATTTTAATCGTGACGGCGGATCACGGAAATGCGGAATGTTTGATTGATCCCGAAACAGGCGGTCCGTTCACATCTCACACCACAAATCCTGTTTTATTTATACTTGCAGACATTTCGAAAAACGCATCTATCGCCAAATCAGGCGGAAAACTGTGCGATATCGCACCGACAATTCTCGATTTGATGAACCTGGAAAAGCCGAAAGAAATGTCCGGAATTTCGTTAGTCAAATACAGGAATAAAAAATAAAAGCAGTTTGCGTCTTTTTTTGAAAAAAACGCAGCATCTGTTTATATCCAAAAAGGAATAAAACGTTGCATCCTTTATTTTTTTAAATGGGGGCGCGCCTCAAAAAAAATACGAACTTTTTGTTTTCTCAAAAAAGAATGAAGTGCAGCGACCTTTTGAATTTTTAAATTGAATGATACGCCGTGGCAGCCTTTGAATTCCTAAAAAGAATGAAACGTAGCATTCGTTTAACTCCTAAAAGAAATAAAAATGGAATCCGTTAAAATCTTAAAAGGAATAAAACACGGCATCCATTAATATCTTTAAAAGCGCCGCGCCTCGCAAAAAAATCGAACTTTTCGTTTTCTAAAAAAAAGAATAAAACAGGTATCCGTTTAAATCTTAAAATAAATAAAACGTGACCTCCGTTAAAATCTTAAAATAAACAAAACGTGACCTCCGTTTAAATTCTTAAAAGGAATAAAAATGGCGTTCGTTAATATCTTTAAAAGCGCCGCTCCGCGCAAAAAAAGCGAACTTTGTTTTTTCTCAAAAAAAGTATAAAACAGGTATCCGTTTAAATCCTAAAAAGAATAAAACGAAATATTCGTTATTCGTTAAAAACTAAAAAATAATAAAACGAATGTCTCATAAAAAACAAATCTTTTATATCTCTTTAAATAATATAATTTGGTTTGCGTAATCTTTATATTCTTACAATTATAATTATATCGTTTACAGTCTATTATTTTATAACGAATCGATATTTTATCGATTATCGATAATTCAAATTAAGGAGTTTTAAGTTAAATGAAAGAACAAGTTGAAATGAAAGATTTAAAGGAAGGTCGCTACGTAATTATTGACGACGAAGCATGTATCATAAAAAGCATTGCCAAATCAAAACCGGGAAAACACGGTGCGGCAAAGGCAAGAATTGAAGCGATCGGCCTTTTCGACAATCAAAAAAGATCAATCGTAGGTTCGGTTTCTACAAAGATATATGTTCCTATCGTTGAGAGAAAAAACGCACAAGTATTAAATATAGCAGACGGAGTTATTCAGTTAATGGATCTCGGAGAATATACAACGTTTGAAATTCCTTTACCTGAAGAATATAAAGATGTTGTAGAGGTTGGGGGTGAAGTATCGTATTTAACATCTCTCGGGAAAATAAAACTCGATATAAGAATGTAATAATAACGCAATATGAGCTTTAGGGCGTAATAAGAACGTAATCTATTTTCTAACGAAAGTATTTCACAAAAATTTGAATATTTGTTTATATACATTGTTTATATTACAATTATAATTTCAAAAGTTTTATATATTCGTAAATCAATTATTCAGTTCACTAATTTTGTGTTTAAATTCATAAAAAATACATTTAAGAAATATTAAGAAATATATTTAAAAAGGAGGTTAATAATTATGGGAAAGACAGGAAGCATCCAATGGGTCAGAGTCAAAGGTCGTAAAGGAACTCTCAGAAAAGTTGAGCAAGGGTTGGCATCAAAAGCACACCCCGGGCCTGCACAAAGATTCACATCCGCAGGTTACAAAAGAAGATATTTGAAACGCTCACCAAAGGCTTTGACGAAATAAGTTTAAATTATACTTATTTCTCATTTTCTTTTTCTTCTCCTTTATTTTCTTTTTATATTTTTCCTTTTTTGCTATTTTCTTTTTTTGTTTTCTTCTCTTTTTTTTGTTATTTTTCTTTTTTTTGTTATCTTTAAGTCGCTAACTTTTTATATTTTATACTCTCTAATTGTTATTTGCGTATTGTATAGGTCCTGGCATGAGGTATTCCGGGCTATCCGGTCGATGATTGATCAGACAACCCCAATGCGTGACATTTACGGCGATAAAGCCCTGTAACGAGGGAAACCGAGGGAGACTTTTAGGACTACCGAATCGGAATGATCCTTGGGTGTTAGTTCAGGGCGACAGCCTCTTCTCTTTTTATTGTTTTATTGTCTGTTGTTTATTATTTTATTATTTATTATTTATTATTTTATAATTTTATTCGGGGTTTCACTTTATGAATTTTACCGATGCACTTCGTTTAATTGAATCCGAATCCGGTGATTGCGTATTTATTGATTTGGAAGTAACACCGGGCGCAAAATCGTCGGAAATCCCGTCGGGTTATAATCCTTGGAGAAAACGAATCGAAGTCCGGATTTCCGAACAGGCCCAAAAAGGAAAAGCAAACGAACAGCTGATTGAAGACTTTTCTAAATTTTTATCAGTTCCGAAATCTTCAATTAAAGTCGAGTCCGGTTTTACAAGTACAAAAAAAACATTGTCCGTTTGTTCGGTCACTCTTGAATTTGTTGAAAAAAAGTTTAAAGACGCCTTTGAAAAATAATATAAAAACAGAATAAATAAAAACAGAATAAATAAAAACAGAATAAATATAAAACAAAATAAATAAAAAATGAATAAACAAAAACAGAATAAATAAAAACAAAATAATTTTAAAAACAGAAAATATAAAACAAAATAAACAAAAGCGAATAATATTAAAGCGAAGCTTTAATATTATTCGCTTCCGATTACGCTTATATCTTCTATTTTGATTGAAGGAGTTATAATTCCACCAACGTCTTTTACATCGTATCCGGCGCCCGATATGTTCTTTAGCAAATCAAATATATTTCCTGAAATCATTGCGGATTTTACCGGTTTTGTGATTTCTCCGTTTTGTATTTTAAATGCGTTTCTTACTTCTACAGAAAAATCGCCTGTAATTGCGTTTGCCGTGTGTGCTCCGATTAAAGAGTTCACATAAATTCCCGATTTCGTTTCTCTGATTATATCGCTTTTCGGATATATTATGACAAGGTTACTTAAATCAACGCTTGTAACCGATCCGTAAGACGATTTGAATCCGTTTCCGGAACTTTTCGTATTTCCTCTCGCAGCGGTTGTGCTGTCGTACAGATACGTTTTTAAAATCCCGTCTTTTAATATTTCAGTTCTTTGAGAAGGAGTTCCTTCGTCGTCAAACGAACAAGAGCCTGTTTTTCCGGGAATTGTCGCATCGTCGATTAAACTTAATTTCGGGTTTGCAATTTGCTCACCTATTTTTCCGATAAGAGGAGATCTTCCTTTTTGTACATTGTCGGCATCTATCGCTTCTGCAAATGTGTTTTCAATCAAACTCGAAAATGCGAACGGGTGAAATATAACAGGCATTTTGCCGGAGTCAATTCTATCCCCGTTTAGTGATTTTTTGGCCATTTCGGCTGCGTTTTCTCCAATTTTCAAAGGGGAAATGTCAAAAGTGCGCGAAATTCCGTAATCAAATGCGGTAGACGTGTCTGATGCGCTTTCTGCCGAGGCGTCGGCCGATGCGGAAACTATTGTTGCTTTCTTTTGAGCGGAAACGCCGTTTGTGTTTTGTATTATATTTATTCCGACCGCTCTTGAAAAGCCGCCCGAAATCGGCTTTACGCCGTCCACACTTGAAATTCCTTTAATTATATTCATTGTGTTTTCTACACATTCTTCAAGTTTCATGTTGCAAACATTTTCATCGTAAAGACCGGGAATTTCCAAATATTCGGACTTTTCCGGAAGACCTTTCCACATCGGGTCTCCATCCATAGATTCGGCGGCTTTTATTGCGGCTTTTACGGAATCAATCAAACGCTCTGATATATTTGTTCCCGAATATCCCGAAGCACCGTCTACAACGGCTCTTATTCCAAATCCTGAGCCCACGCTTTCTTTTGCTGACTCTATTTTGTCATTTCTGAAACTGACCGACGTTGAAATCGATTTTGCATAAAAGATTTCAATTTCGTCCGCACTCGACTTTTTGGCAAAAGAAATCGCATTGTCCATTATCGATATTATTTCGTCAATTTCTTCCGTTATGTCTTTTATGTTTTCGTTTATTTTCCCCATTCAAATTCCTCCGACAGTTGCTTTTGAAAGCGCAATATGCGGAGCTCCGTCGGAGACCGGAACTGTTTGTCCCGCTTTTCCGCAAAATCCGGCATTTATTTTAAGGTCGTTTCCTACAAGTATAATTTCTTTTAAGATATCGAGAGTTCTTCCCGAAAGAGATACGTCACGGACCGGACTTGTGATTTCTCCGTTTTCAATTAAATATCCCATTTCTGCATTAAATTGAAAAATTCCTTCACCCGTATTCACTTGTCCTCCTCTCGATCCGATTAAATAAATTCCGTCTTTAATTTCGCTAAGCATTTCGTCAAAATTCGAATTTCCGTTTTCAATATATGTATTACTCATTCTTACATGCGGTTGCGCATACCCTTGCGAGCGTGCATTTCCGGGCGTTCCGCCCAATCGATTCGCAGTTTCTCTCGAATGCATAAATTCATTCATTATTCCGTTTTTAATCAAAATCGTTTTTTCGGGTTCAGACCCTTCCGCATCAAACGGAAAATATCCAAATTCGTAAATCATCGGATTATCGACTATCGTAATTTCATCAGGCGCAACAGTTTTCCCGATTTTGTCTTTCAAAATCGAATCGTTCATTAAGACAAGATCCGCTTCCGATGCATGGCCTACCGCTTCGTGTGTGAACACGCCTGCCAATTCCTGGTCCAATATCACTTTCGGATTTCCTCCTTTGGGCGTTTTTGCATCAAGAAGCAATTTTGCGGTATCCGCCGCTTTTTTTGCGGCAACGAACGGATCATATTTCTTGAAAATTTCATAACCGCAAATATCGAATTTACTTTCTCTTCCCGATTGTATCGTATTTTCGTTTCCCGCAACGGCTGATACGGAAAATCCCGACCTTACGATATCATATTCGACTTCAGCTCCTTCGGAATTCATATAAATAACTTTTGAAGTCGAATCGGAATATGAAACGGTTGTGCTTTTCAAGCCTTCCGATTTTATATAATGTTCAATTTCTCTTAAAAGTTCAATTTTTTCTTCCATCGTTATGTCGCTTGGGCTTATTTTCGGTTTAGGAGAACTTATTTTTTTCGGAATCTTTGAAGGACTCAAATCAACTTCATCTTTCGGTGAATGGCTGTTCATCGATTTTGCAAGCATTTTCGCATCATCAATTCCCGATTTTATATCTTTGTTTCCGCTTAATGAAGTGTATCCCCAAGATCCTCCGCACAATGCGCGAATTCCCGATCCCTTTGTTTCATTTTCATTTATCGAATCAATTTTTCCGTTAGTTAAAACGATGCCGGTAGAGTGGCTCTCAATCGTTTGAACATCGTAGAACTTTATATCGTTTGGATTTATCATTTTATCACTTTAATTTTATCACTTAATTCAATTTAAAAATGATTGTTTGCTAATTAAATTTCATTCTCTTCTAAAGACTTTTTGCAATTGCAATTATTTTTATTTTTTAACCTTTTAGCCAGCAGCGGAATAATTTCTCTTATATTTTTTCTGCTTTTTTCCACTTCGTCTGTCACTTCTTTTATAGTTAAAATTTTATTTTCCTCAATTCCTGCCGCATAATTTGTAATTAAGCAAAGCGATGCATAGCAAAGCCCTGCTTCTTTTGCCAAAACGACTTCAGGAACTCCTGTCATTCCGACCGCATCTCCTATATTTTTATAAAATCTTATTTCAGCTTTGGTTTCAAATCTTGGGCCTTCTGTCGCAACGTAAATCCCTTCATTATATTCTATATTTTTTTCATCAAGAATATTTTTCAATACGTCTCTTACCGATTTACAATAAGGGTCTGACATATCGGTGTGAACCGTTTTTTCGTTAAAAAAAGTATTTTCTCTAGTTTTTGTCATATCAACAAAATCGTTCGGTATCAAAAAACTTCCGACCGGCATATTTTTCATACAACCGACGGAATTTATAGACAAAACGGGTGCATTAAAAGTAGCGGCAGCAGAGACTAAAGCTTTATAATTTATTTTATGTGGCGGCACATGTCTTTCACCAAAATGTCTTGGAATCATAGCAATTTTTTCGCCTTCAATTTTTTCAATTTCTAAATATACGTCCCCGTATTTTGTTTTTATGTATCGTGAATCCTCTTTTAGATTTTCTCCACGCCTTTCATCCTCTTTTTTATTATACCCAACCCCACCGATAACAACCAACGAACATTCAATTTTTTCGCAAACCATTTTTCAATCTCACCGTTTTATTTTATTACTTTCACTCTGCTTTACTCACGTTTATATTATTACAATTTCTTATTAATGCATTGGAGTCAAATAAAATCCTTCATTTATTGGACTGCTTTTGGGAATTCCATAAAAATCCGTTTTGAATCGGTGGCGAATATTTTGATTCAAACGGATTTTAATATTTATACATTCAATTTATACATTCAATTTATACATAATTTAACATTTGATTGTTTAATTGTTATTTATCATTTGTTTGTATTTAACATATTCTTATATCTCTATAATAATCTATAATACTTTATAAAAATCTATAATAATTCATAAAAACTATAATAATTTGTAATAATCCGAGGTTATAAAAATGATTGAGCTAGAAGATCTTCCGGGTGTGGGCCCCGCAACAGCGGAAAAATTAAGAGAAGCGGGGTATTCAAGTATAGAAGCAATTGCAGTAGCATCTCCTGCCGAGCTTGGCGCATCGGCGGAAATCGGAGAGGCAACGGCATCAAAAATTATTAATGCGGCAAGACAGTCCGCCGATATCGGCGGATTTGAAACCGGAGACATGGTCTTTGAACGCAGACAAAAAGTCGGGAAAATATCGACAGGGTGTACCGAATTCGATGAAATGCTTGCGGGCGGTATCGAAAGTCAAGGAATTACCGAAATTTACGGTGAATTTGGTTCCGGTAAAACTCAACTTACACATCAGCTTTCCGTAAATGTACAACTTCCCGTTGAATACGGTGGCCTTGACGGTTCAGTTATTATAATTGATACGGAAAATACGTTTCGTCCGGAAAGAATAAAACAAATGGTAGAAGGACGTGCTCGAGCTCTTGACTTGGATTTGGACCCTGAAGAAATCTTAAGAAACATACACGTAGCACGCGCGTACAATTCAAACCACCAAATGCTTTTAGTAGACTCTGCAGTAGACTTGGCAAACGAATTGAAAGAGTCGGGAAAACCGGTAAGGCTTTTAGTTGTAGACTCGGTTACATCTCATTTCCGTGCGGAATATATCGGGCGCGGAACTCTCTCGGACAGACAACAAAGGCTTAACAAACATCTTCACTCACTTCAAAAATTTGCAGACGTATTCAATGCGGTTGTTCTTGTGACAAATCAAGTAATGTCTAAGCCCGATGCATTCTTCGGCGATCCTACAAGGCCGATCGGAGGGCATGTTTTGGGTCATACCGCAACATTCAGACTTTATATTAGAAAGTCAAAAGGTGAAAAAAGAATTGTAAAATTAATAGACTCACCGAATTTGCCCGAAGGAGAAGCAATTATCGCGGTAACAGGATACGGACTCGAAGACGCATGAGTTTTATGTGTTTTAATTGAAATTCGTGTTTTAAATTTGCGTCTTAAATTTGTGTTTTAAAATTTGTATTTTTAGTTTGTGTTTTGAAATTTATGATTACCGTTAAATCATAAATTTCAATTATTCATCTATTTTTTCTGTTTTTTGTTTTTGTTTTTGCTTTCTTCGTTTTGATTATTTTACGGTTATTTGTAATTTTTTCTTTGTGACCGGTTCTAAACGTTTCCATTCGATTACCGTATTTTCCGTAATTTCGTAATCTTCTATTTTTTTTCCGCCCATTTCTCCGTTCACATAATACACATAGTATCCGTCTTCACCTTCTGACGAGACGATGTAATTTCTGCCGTTTATCTCTTTAACTTCAAACGTTATTGCGTTTTTGAATGCATCCATCAATGTTGTACCTTTTTTCACTTCTATTTTGCTTACAGGTACGAAATCGTCAAACATCGAATTGTAATTATTCTTTGATAAACTTATTATGTGCGTTTTGCCAAAAACTTTTCTCTCTACAAGTTCCGCTTTTTCTAAAATCTTTATATGTTTCGATGTAACCGGTACGGATATTTTTAATTCTCTTGCAATCGATGAAATATGCATTTCTTCTTCTGCAAGCATTTTTAATATTTTCTGTCTCATAGGGCTTGAAACAGCCGTAAATACATTACTTCTCTTCTTTTCTTCAGCTCTTTGTTTTTTCATAAAAAATCATTCCATTTTTAACGTTTATTTGTTTTTGTTATTATCAAATAATTGTATGTACTTATATTTATATGTTATCTTGTATGATTATATGTGTTATTTAAATACTTACTTATTTTATGTACATTTTCATATAATTACTGTTTACTTTATTGTATTAGTTTAACACGGTATCTTCCGAAACTTATTTATTTGTAATATATGTTTCAGATATAATATCCGTATTACTCAAATTAGTGTCTTTAATATATATTCTTACGTTATCTTTATTTCATATGAATTTTAGCAGATTCATTCTGCTTATTTGTTAATTATTTGTCAATTTATTGTTGATTTGTTGATTATTTGTTGTCGATTTCTTAATTGTTTGTCGATTATTTATTGATTAGTTGTTGATTATAATGGATGCAATATCTTATTTTATAATAGCCGGAATATTATCAAGTGTATTTGTATTTGGACTTAAAACTGGTATTGGATGCGGTTTTTCCAACACGAGTTGGAAAACGGTTTTCGGTCTTTGTGCGCTTTATTTAATAATTTCCGTAATTTCCGGCTATATTATGGACATGGTAGACGTACAAGGCTTTTTAAGTTCATCTCTTGCGGCTGCAATCCATGTTGTTTTAGCACTTTTCTTGATATTCGGCGGAATTTCAACTATAAAAAAATGGAACGACGGCTGCGATATTTCTAACAAAACTTTTTTAATTCTTGTACTTCCGTGCCCTGTTTGTCTTGCAGCTTTAATGGTTTCGGCCGCAGCACTTTCAACCGTAATTGACACAAGAGGCGAAATTGTAGGTCTTATTGTCGGGATTGTTTTTGTTTTTTCGATTTTGATTTCTTCTTTATTTTTCAAAAACTTAGGAAAAATCTGTGAGAAACTGAATCTTTCATTTAGAGGAACACCGGAAACATTGGGGTCCGTTATGATTTTTATAGGTCTTTTTTATTTGATAGCAGCAATTTTAATTCCCGCATATATGCAAGCCGGTGAAATGCCTCAGTTAGTTTCCAATACTATTAGTCAAGGAGAACTGTTTTCATACTTTGTGGCATTCCTTTTAATTATGGTTGGAATTGTAGCAAGTTATCTCGCAGATAGAAATTAAAAAAGAAACATAAAAAAGAAACATAAAAAAGGAACAAGAAAAGAAACAAAGAAGGAACATAGAAAAGAAACAAAGAAGGAACATAGAAAAGAAACAAAAAAGAAACATAGAAAAGAAACAAAAAAGGAACAAAAAAAGATACAAAAAATATTTTTCATTTATAAATTTTATAAATTTTATATCTTTCATAATTCAGGTTAGTGATTATATGGTTTTATCATTATTTTCAGATTTTTCGTCCGGTATTTCTTACATACTGTATATTTTTTCAAACTCATTGTTATATCCGGTTATAATACTTCTTTTACTTTTAGTATTGATTATTTTAGTATATTCGGGTGAATTTATTACTGAATATACAAAGAGAAAAGAAAACCCAAAAGAGCTTGGTAAAATATGTAGAGATTTAAGAAAAGCGGCCGAATCAGGCTCTTACGATGAATGCGAAACAATTTTGAAAAATGTAAAAAACCAAACACAGTATGTAACAAATTTTGCAAAAGACATTTCTGGACTTGTAAAAGAAGGCGATATTTCGTCAATTGATCGTGTTGCGGACAGTTATGAAGAAAAAATGTTAAAACGCCTTGAAAAAACAAGAATCATTTCAACAGTAGGCCCAATGCTCGGTTTGATGGGAACATTAATTCCTTTAGGTCCGGCACTCATCGGTCTTACAGACGGAAATATCGAAGCGCTTGCCACAAATCTTGTTGTTGCATTTGCAACTACAGTTGTCGGTTTGTTTTCTGCAGGAATTGCATACTGTCTTTCTATTGTAAGACAGCGCTGGTATTGGAAAGATATAAACAATATGGATTATATTATTGATGCATTAAATCCGGAGGAATAATTTTTGTCTGTTCGTAAAAAAAGAAAGCTTAAAAGAAATACGTTCTCGGTGTACGATTCTATAAATCCTATGAATTCTGTCGGAAACGTTTTTGACGCTGCAATGGTGTTTTCAGTTGCATTATTGGTTGCACTTGCGATGTCTGCCGGTATTCCGGAACTTCTTACAAACGAAGATTTTACAATAGTAAAAGATCCCGGAAAAGAAAATATGCAAATCATTCAAAGAATTAACGACTCCATTAAAATTCTCGAAATAAGCGAAAATCAAAATATATCAAGCGGTATGGGAGAAGTTTTAGGAACAGCATATAAACTCGAAGACGGAACAGTTATTTACGTCCCCGAAGAAGGTGAGGGTTTGGAAGATGACCCGGAACCCGATAAGATTACATGAAAGTAAAAAATAAAAAACAATAAATAAAAGTAAAAAATAAAAAAGGTATTAATACCTTTTTTATTTTTACAATTTTTTAATAACTTCTTCTCCGAATGCTTTTGATGCGGCGGGTCCGTTTGCCGTGATAATATTTCCATCTCTTACGACATTTTTTTCAATATCCAACTTTCCGCCTGCTTTTTTTATGATTTCAATAGATTCCGTGTCGTTGAATACGGTGCATTTCTTTTCTTTTAAAAGGCCTGCTTTTGCCAAAACAACCGGCGATATACAAATCGCAGCAACCGTTTTATTTTCCGAATTGAAATCGTTTAGCAACTTGTGAAGGGTTTTGTTATCCCAAAGGTGTTTCCTGGAACCTCCACCTCCCGAAATTACGATTGCATCGTATCTTTCGGATTTTGCACGATCCACGGTAAAATCAATGTCAAAAGTTCCGCCTTGAGTACCTTTTGCGGTTCCGGTTTCAGTTGACGCTACAATTACTTCAAAACCGTTTTGTTCAAATACTTCTTTCGGTTCAAAAAATTCTTCATCTCTAAAATTTTCAGGGGCAATTACCATCAATATATATTTTTTCATAATTTCATTTCCTTTAATTTCATTTCCTTTAAACTATGTTTCCGGTAAAAATCGTTTTTTATTTTTATTTTTATTTTTATTTTTATTTTTATTTTCAAATATAATCTATTTGCCTTCTACTATATATTTTTATAGTTATTCCACCTAAATTATATAATAATTTTTAACAGCTGTGCTACATTTTTGTGCTGTTATTTGCAGTTATTTTTTGTGCTACATTTCGTTTTAAACTTTTCGGGAAGGTAATTTATATGGAAAAAAATCCCCACGGTGTAAGCGATGTCCCTCCGATTTCCAAATCTTATGAACTCAATGATGCGGAACGCTTGATTTTTCAGGAAAAACTTCCTGTAGCTTTGATATTCATTTTGGAAACAAGGATCACTTACATATCGGAAGTTTCGACAGCAATAAACTCAAACTTCGCTCATACTAAAAAAGTAATCACAAGACTTGAAAATTTAGACCTTGTTTCTTCTTTTATGCAAGGACGAACAAGGTATTTGCATTTGACGCCGAAAGGTTATTATTTAGCGGAATTGTTAAAATCGGTTCGCTCGGTTATTAATAAACCGGCAGAAGAGTTTGAGTTTCCGACCGACTCCTCACAGGAAAGTTCCTATTTCTCCAATGTTTCGCAAGAAGACAAGTATTTAAAAGATTTAATTGAAGTTGAAACTCCTGTTTATACGGAAGACCCGGTTTTGTTAAAGCAAATAATAAATGTAAGCAGTCACATAAATGAAATTTATAAAGAATGGAATCAGAACTCAAAAGATGACAAAGAATTATTACATTCTCAATTGGGTCCTTTAGACAGAGAATTAAAAAGAATTGAACAATTAATATATCAAAAAGGAATAAATTCCCCAACCCTACTTGAAAACTTTAAAAAATTATCCGAAACATATTCAAAATATATGAGCGAATAACAGAAAATTAACAGTAAACAATGTTAAAACAACGAAAACAACGTTAAAACAATGGTAAAACAATGACAGGAATCTCATCTAAAAAAGCGGCCGGAACGGAAAATAAAGACGAAAACACAAAAAACATAAAAAGCGGGAAAAACGAGAAAGACACAAAAGACACAAAAGACACAATCACGATTACAATTATTCAGCCGGTATACGGATCCGGTAATTCGGCCTCATCGATTCAATCGTTAAAATCTTTAATTGAACATGAAACCGGTTCTTTAGATGCTGTATTTGATGTAAGCATTTCAAACAACCGTTTTGTTTTAAATGTCTCAGGTGAAGATGCTGTAATTGCAAGTAATTTATTTTTGGAAGAATTCGGGCGTGTTTATTCAATCGATGAAATCGTTCCGGGAGAAATCTATAAAGGTTATATTTCAAAAATCGAAAAAGAGGAAGTGTGTGTCTGTTGCGGGCCAGAGTTTTCAATTTCGGCCGGAAGCCTGAAAAGTCTAGGATCAGGTATTGCGTCTCAAATTGCAACGCGTTTCGGTTTCGTATTATATCAGCCCGTATCTTTTTATGTTTTGCCGGATATGAAAACGGCGGAATTTTCAAAAGAACAAATCGATACTTGGTGGTCTTGGAAAAAGTCGTCAACAGACAAAATAATTGTAAATTCCGCAACAAGATCCCGTGTTAAATCTGCTTTAAAAAAGAAAGGGCACGGTCGTGATGTTTATGGTGTTGAAAAGCTTGGGCTTTTTGAATCTTTAATAATTTGCCGTGAAAATACGGACGCTCCCGGAATCGTTGCAAGCATCGGTCCGCTTTTAAAATCGGATTTCGGGGTAATTATCGGCGACAAAAAATAATGAAACGGATAATAAATTAAATAAATAAAAATACAATAAACAACAAAAATATCTATTAAACAAAGGGGTGGCTACTTATGGATGTCGAAAAATTTAAAAAGAAAAATCTTGACATAAAAGATTGTGTTGAGCTTTTTGAACGCGACGATTTATTTTTTGATATTATGAAAGCGGCGGATCAACTTCGTTATGAGACGGTCGGAGACGTTGTTACATACATTATGAATGCAAATATTAATTACACAAACATATGTTCCGGTTCTTGTCAATTTTGTGCATTCAGCGTGGGTCCTAAAAATCCCAAAGCATATTTTATGACTCCGAAAGAAGTTGCAGAAAAGACGGTAATCGCAAAAAAAGAAGGCTTAACAGAAGTTTGCATTCAGGGCGGAATTAACGATAAAGTCGATACATATTATCAGGAAAGCATTTTAAAAGAAATTCGTAAAGCAACCGACCCTTTGGGAGGAATCATGATTCATGCGTTTTCTCCTATGGATATTGTAACCGGTGCAGAAAACGCAGGCCTTGATACAAAATCCGCAATAAAAATTTTAAAAGAAGCGGGACTTGATACGATTCCGGGGACTGCTGCCGAAATTTTAGTCGACGACCTTAGAAAAGAATTGTGCTCAAACAAGGTTTCGGTAGACGAGTGGATAAAAACAATAAAACAGGCTCACAATTTGGGTATAAAATCGACATCAACTATGATGTACGGTCATATTGAAACATCTGAAGACCGCACAAAACATCTTAAAATACTAAGAGACATTCAAAAAGACACAAACGGTTTTACGGAATTCATTTTACTTCCTTATTTAAACGATAATACCGGATTTCAAAAAAGAGGGATATTAAAATCATCCGCGTCCGGCCAAGACGACATGAAAGTAACTGCAATTTCTCGACTTTTCTTCAAAGATTTGATTCCCAATATTCAAATTCCGTGGGTAAAATTGGGCGTAAAATTCGGCCAAGTTTGTCTAAATTGCGGCGGAAACGATTTCAGCGGAAGTATGTTCGAAGACGATATTTCCGAGTCGGCCGGAGCATCTTACGGTACATATATGACTCGAGAAATGTATAAAGACGCAATCGAAAAAATAGGAAGAATCCCAAAAGAAAGAAATACACTTTATGAATATGTTTAATTTTATAAAAAGTGAATAAAACGTGGCCGCCGTTTTAATCCTAAAAA
>JAAYST010000011.1 GCA_012518265.1 Candidatus Methanofrustulum fimipullorum
CTTTTTTTTCTCTTTTCCTCTTTCACTCTTTTCCAATTTCACTCTTTTAATTTTACCCGTTTATTAGTTTCACTTTTTTTAATTTTACTCGTTTACTTTATATAAATCTCTTCACTTTATTATTTTATTATCTTATTATTCATTATTTTATGCTTTATGTTTTATTTTTATTTTTTCATAATTTTTATTGTTCGGGTTTGATTTATGGATTTGGAAGGACACACAAACAGGTTGCTCAAAAGAGGTCTTCTGTATGATGAAGTAGTTTTGGAAATTTCTCGTTTAATTTCCGATGTTAAAGATATTGACCGAAATTCCGATTTTTGTGAAAAAATGGCAAAGGCGGTAGTCGATGAGGTAAAATCGGCAGAGTCAGTCAAAAAAACGGGGACCGTTTTTTATTACAAGCCGTCAGGCGTAACTATGGGGGATTTCGGTGTCGGATCTCGCGGGTTTGGTGATTTTTATGCTCACGAAAAGTTGGCCGAAGTGATAGGGAAAACGGGTGCAGTTGTCGATTCTTCCGACATGGACGACTCAGGCATCGTAAGCTGCCCCGAGGGTTCAGAGTTTGTTGTTGTAACAGTTGACGGAATTCACTCTCGCCTTAGTGCGTTTCCGTTTTTGTCAGGATTTCATGTGGCGCGTGCAGCACTTCGAGACATTTATACGATGGGCTCGCGCCCGATTGCTATGCTTTCCGACATTCATATCGCAGACGATGGCGATATTTCTGCTCTGTTCGACCATATCGCAGGTGTTTCCGCTGTAGGTGATGCAACGGGCGTTCCTTTGATTACGGGAAGTACTCTTAGAATCGGAGGAGATATGGTAATTGGAGACAGAATGTCGGGCTGTGTTGGCAGTATCGGAGTTCTTCCGGGAAATGTGATGACTTCAAGAAAGTCCGCAATGCCCGGAGATTTGATTATTATGACGAAAGGGGCAGGTGGCGGAACTGTTACCACAGCCGCAATTTTTTCAGGCTATGACAAAGCTTCAGAAGTAGTTGAAAAAACACTTAATATCGATTTTTTAAAAGCGTGCGATTTGTTGATTGAATCAAATCTTGTAAATTCGATTCACGCAATGACGGACGTTACAAACGGTGGTCTTAGAGGAGACGCTTTTGAAATTTCAAAAAGTGCAAACGTGAGTTTAATTTTTTATGAAGAAAAAGTCGAAAAGTGTATTCAGGAGGACGTTTTGGAAATGTTTCAAAAGCTTAATATCGATCCGTTGGGGGTGTCAACTGATTCTTTACTAATAATTTGCCCTGAGAGTACGGCAGCTGAAATTTACGATATTTTTTTACAAAACGGAATTTCGGCACAAACCGTCGGACGAGTAGAAGAGGGTACAGGTTCCTTTTTAATCGATAAGTCGGGAAATAAAATTCAAATGTCTCCCAAATTTAGGGAATCGGCTTACACGCCGCTTAAAAAGTTTTTTGAAAATAATTCCGGAAAAGATTTTGAATCAATGAAAAAATCGGTAGATTTGGCAGC
>JAAYST010000067.1 GCA_012518265.1 Candidatus Methanofrustulum fimipullorum
TTCAAATAATCAATTTCAAATAATCAAATTCAAATAGCCAATTTCAAATAATAATCAATTTAAAATAGTCAATTTCAGGAAACTCTTTTTATATAATCTACAATTTGATTTCCCAATTCGGTCAATTCGTATTTTCCGTCATTTAATTTTATTAAATCTTTTTCTTCAAGTTCCGAAAGTGTCTTATCTGCTATAGAAGGTATTATTCTTAAAACTTTTGCAATTCTTTCCGGGTCAACCGACTTTTGACTTGACAAGAGATTCAATACCTTTCCTCTTATTAAATTTCCGTTTACAAATCCTACAATTTCATCCATAATATTCAAATCCTTTTTCTCTTTATTCTTTACTTTTTATTCTTTATTTTTTTCATTAAAAGTCCATTTATTGTTCATAATATAATTCCATGCGGTTGCCAATCCGATTCCTAAAATTTGTGCAATATATGCAATTGGCGGTATAATTTCTCCTGAATAAATAATATTACATATCAAAATCACGACAAGAGTATTTATTACGATTCCGAAGATTGAAACTATAAAATATTTTATTATATTTTCAAGAACGGAATGTCCTTTTCTGTCCGACCATGTAAACAATTTGTTTAGTGTAAAATTAAAAAGTATTGTTAGAGTTCCGGCTACAGCCGAGCTTATCCACGGCTGAATTCCTAAAAAATTGAAAAGTACTGTATAAAATACAAGATTTACAAAAACCCCAAGCGTTCCTACAATTGCGAAAAGTAAAAATCTTCTGTCTTTCGGGCTGTCGAAAAACAATCTTAAAAGATGAAGTCCGTAATTTATTTGCTCTTTGAATGAAAACTTTGAGTCTCCGTGTTCTCTTGGTGAAAAAGCGTAAGGAATCTCCACGATTTTATCATAATTTCCGCGAACTAAGATTTCAATCATGATTTTCCATCCGACCGGTTTTAATTCCACACCTTCAACAACGCGCCTTCTGAACATGAAAAAACCGCCGGTAGGATCTGTAACTTTTCTCAAATCACTTAAAACGATTTGTCCGGAAATTCTTGCAAACCACGACATAAATTTTCTAATTCCTTTTAAGCCCCCGTCGTCACCGCCGGGGACAAATCTGCTTGGAATTACAATATCTACATTGTCTTTCATAGCAACAATCATTTTCGGAATGTATTCGGGCGGATGTTGCAAATCGGCATCCATTACAACAATAAATTCTCCCGTTGATTTTTCAATTCCCAAAACGACAGCAGTTGCCAAATTTCCTCTAACTTCTCTGTGAATATATTTGACTCTTGAATCTCTTTTAGAAACCTTTTCCAAAAAATCGGGCGTATCATCGATGCTGTCGTCTACAAACAAAATTTCGTAAGGAAACGATTTTAAAGTCTCTGAAATTCTTTTTGAAATAATTTCCACATTTTCTCTTTCATTAAATGTAGGAATAACAATACTTAACATGATTTCTCCAAGTCGCAATTCTTTTTTATTTTCAATTTTCAATTTCCTCTTTTAATCGGTTTTAAATTTCTGTTTTTCTTCTTACAGTTTTTACAGTTTTTAAAACAAAGTACCCGCCAATGCCGAAAATGCATCGCTTATAAGCTTTGCAATATCTATTCCGGAAATTTTAAAAACGATGTATCCGCCCAAAAATGTACCTATAGTGCTTCCCACATTCGTAAGTGCGGCAACAAGCAAGACTTTGAAGAGATTATTTTGCCTCATTTCTTTAAAAGTATCCGCATTTATAAGGGCTTTTATGTCTTTTACTTTCGGCTTTCTAACTCTTGCTTCTACAAGTCCTGCAATCCATCCGGCAGCAAGAAACGGATTTAAAGAAGTCATCCAGGAAACGGCAAAAGCAGCAACAACCGATGTGTAATGTCCTCCGGCTAAAATTGCGCCTGCGGCGCTCAAAATTCCGTTTATTAAAACCCACCACGCCAACGCTTCAAAAAACGTAAATATTGTGATTCCGGGTTGCGTTAATACCGAATAAAGAATATACCCGAAAATAAGAAATATAATTAATGTGATTAAAACGGCAAATATTTTCCCGTATGAAATTCGTTTTTTGGGAACAACCGTTAAATCGGAAAGCTGCGGGATTTTTTTAGGCTCGGCCAAAAATTTCATTACACCTTCTTTGTGCCCTGCACCGATTACAACTACAACTTTTTTACCCGGTCCTATAAATCTTACAGTTTCGTAAATTGATCCTGCCAAATACGCATCTCTTTCATCGATTAAAACACTCGCAACCGTTGGTGCATATTCTCTGAATTCTTCCAAAAGCGTAGTAATTACATCATCCTGAGTCAAGTTATCAATATCGATTTCTTCATCGACACCGGGTCCGAACCCTAAAGTTCCCCCAATTAACATATAAAGAAGTTTAATTTTTTCCCAAAGACTCATTTTTGCAATAAAACGCTGAAACGTCGTCTTTACATCTCTGTCGATTAAAACAACGGAAGCCCCAATCCTTTTTGCTTCATCAATTGCCGCAATCATTTCCGATCCCGGCGGAACCCCCATTTCATCTCCCATTTTCTTTTGAATATTTGCCAAAAGCATATAAAGCAAATTATAAAAAACGCCGCCTCCGGCCAACATATCCTTTACAGAAATCTCTTTATCAGGTTGTTGAGGCTCGGTCAATCCCTTATATCTTGAAGGGCAAAGCTCAATCGCAACAACGTCCGGCCTTTCCGTTTCAATTGCATCCTTTACTTCTTCTACACTTTTTTCCGAAACGTGAGCCGTTCCTATAATATATACTTGAGTCGGAACAAAAGGCTTTTTTCCGGTTTCTTCTGTTTCAGTTTCTTCCGTTTCCGTTTCTTCCGTTTCTGCTTCTACAGTTTCCGTTTTTTCCGTTTCTGTTTCTACAGTTTCCGTTTTTTCCGTTTCTGCTTCTACAGTTTCCGTTTCTTCTTCTTCTTTTGCAACGGTTTTTATTTTTTCGTGCGGAATGAATCTTTTTCGAAAGAAAATATTCATATCCATTTTTTGACCGGACTCGTTTAAATCCGAAACAATAACGTCTGAGATTTCTATGTCTTTATTGCATTCATTTTCACATATATTCTCATTTTTGTTTTCTATATCTGTATTGTCATCGGAATCGTTTTGCATGTGTATACCTTTTAATTTTTCAATGTTTACAATTATTCAATATTTACAATAATTTGAATCACTATAGTTATTTAAAGTATTATAAATTACTATCTTTATATTTTTATACTCTTCATTAGTTTTTATACTCTTCATCAGTTTTTTATTAGTTTTTAATTTGTTTTATTTGTTTTTTTTAGTTTTTTATTTGTTTTTAATCAAATTAAAAATCTGAATCGTTTTCTATTTCTTTTATTGAATCGTCTTTTATTTCTTTTATTGAAAAGTACAGCATGAAATCGCTTTTTGTGACGATTCCGACCAAGTTTCTGTAATCGTCAAATACCAACGCTCGTCCGATTGGGGACATTCCGACAGCCATAAATGTTTCGTATGCGGGCGTTTCCGGTTTTACCGCTACAAAATCCCTGTCCATTACGTCTGAAACCGTAAGCGCATATTGTTCCGCTTCACTTATCGGATGAACATTATTTATTGATACAATCCCTACAACATCTCTGTTTTCGATGACAGGATATGCGGGGTGCTTATATTTTATTACAAAATTTATAAACTCGTAAATCGATGTTTTCGAATCAACCGTAATAATTTCTTTTGTCATAATTTCTTTTGTTGTAACGCCTTCCAAATACGACGACTCTGCAGCTCTTTTTGATTCGGCACCTGCCGCCAAATACAAAAACAAAGCCAAAATGGTTAACCAAATATTAAAAAACAAACCGAAAATTGCAAGGAAAATCGCAAAAATCTGTCCGATTTTTGCCGCCGTTTCAGTTGCTTTTTGATGAGGCTGAAACATTGCCAAAAACGCTCTTAAAATGCGTCCTCCGTCAAGCGGGAAAATAGGTATTAAATTGAATAATCCCAAAAATAAAGTTAAACTTCCCACATTTAAAAATAAAGTTCCTAAGTCTATTTTATAAAGTATATTGTCCCCAAAAGAAAAAATAACATCTAAATCTGAAACGAATAAAAGAATTAAATATAATACTATGAAAAAAAGCCCGGAAATAACACTTGCAAGCGGACCCGCAGCAGAAACCACAAGTTCCTGTGACGGTTTTTCAGGCTCTTCTTCAAATACCGAGACGCCTCCGAAAAAGAAAAGCGTAATATTTTTTATAGCAATTCCGTAATAAGAAGCGACCAACGAATGTGCCAATTCGTGCAGAAGTAGAAGAGCAAAAAACAAAAAAGTCGCAACAAACGAAAGACCGTATTTTATATAAACAGACTCAATATCGGCAAAACCGAACGGAAATGCTGTTCTGATCAGTATAAACATTACGAAAAAAAACGTCAGGAAAAACGTGATATTTATGTATATCGGAATGTTTCTGATTTTCATAATACGAAATGTGGTAAAAGACATAACATTAAAAAGAATTGTATAAATATAAACTATTGTATTTTCCGTAATTTCCTTTATTTTTCATTTTTTTGTTATTTCCTTTATTTTCCACTTTTCCTTTATTTTTTTTCTTTATTTTTCATTTTTTTCTTCATTTTCCTCGGTTTTCGGAAAATCGAATTTTTCAACAACAATTCCGGCTTCTTTAAAAAAATCCATTGAATCGGGGTCCGGGTACGATTGCAAAAACACAACTCTTTTTATTCCGGCATTTATAATCATTTTGGTACATAAAATGCAGGGTTGATGCGTGCAATAAAGTGTTGCACCCGAAGTTTCGATTCCGTGAAGAGCCGCTTGAATAATTGCATTTTGTTCCGCATGAACGGCTCTGCATTTTTCGTGCCGCATTCCGGACGGAATGCTTTGTTCGATTCGCATACATCCGATATCGCTACAATGTGCAAGACCACGCGGCGCTCCGTTATATCCGGTCGTTAAAATGCGATTGTCACGAACTATGACGGATCCGACCATGTTTCTTAGACAAGTTGAGCGCTTTGCAACAATCGTTGCAATTTCCATAAAATATTCATCGGTTGTCGGGCGTGTTTTTTTCATAATAACCATATGACCAAACTATCATAAATATTTATAATTTTCTTAAAAACAAAAAACTTCAAAATAAAAAATAATTATATTTTATATAATTTTATATAGTTTAAAAACACATTATGCATTTTAAATATTGTTAATAAATGTTAATTATTTTTGAAGAAAATATTTGGTTCTTAGGAGCATTTTTATGGATAAATTTTATGATAGAGTCTCAGACATTTTTGTAAATATGGATGAGAAAAAATCTGTCGGAATTCCGGTAATTATTTTAATACTGGCAATAGTTGTAATTTTAAGTGCATATCTTTTAACGGGATACCCGATTAAGCTTGGTATGGATTTTGTCGGAGGTGTTCAGTATACCGGAAATACTGAGCTTTCCGAGTTACAAATTAGAGAACTGTTTTCCGATTATCCGCTTCAGGACGTTCGTAGCAGCGGGGATCGCTATATAATATTATTTGAATTTGTCGACAAAGAAACGAGCGACGGACTAAAACGATTAATTCAGCAAAACTTTACAAATGTCGAAGAAAAAACGATTGCTCCGGCATACAGCAAAAGTCTTCAACAAACAGCTTTAAAGGCGCTGGCAATTTCATTTTTGGGAGTTGCACTCGTTATATTTTTATTATTCAAAAAAATAATCCCTTCAATTACGGTAATCGCTGCAATCTTTTCCGATATCGTAATCACGATTGCTTTTATGAATATACTTAATATAGAATTGACTATGGGAACGCTTGCCGCAATTTTAATGCTTATCGGATATTCGGCCGACAGCAATGTTTTGCTTAACGACAGAGTATTCAAACGAAGCGGAGAATTGAATGAAAAAATAAAAGAGGCTTGCGGAATCGGACTTACGATGACTACAACAACGCTTGGAGCGTTGGTAGTTATGTATATTGTTGCGACATATTTGAATTACATAGTTCCAATAGTTCCCACAATACCTCTTTTAACTCAAATTTCGTCAGTTTTAATTATAGGCCTTTTGGCAGACATAATGAACACTTGGATGTTTAATGCAGGCGTGTTGAAAACATATGTGGGCTCATTTACGAGAAGCAGAAAATTCGGGAGGAGATTTTTATGAACGATGACAAAAAAGAAACTCCGATATATAAAAATTGGAGATTTTTAATTTTTGTAATAGCTCTTGCAATATCGGTAATCGCAATCGGCCCTTGGTATTCTGCAGAGGAAGGGTTTACAACAAATTTAAATTACGGACTTGATATTGAAGGCGGATCGTGGATTCAACTCGAATTAAACGGTGTTATGGCTTCTCTTGATGCAGATCCTAAAATGATAGTTCAGACTCTTTCTGAAAAAGAAATCGGAACTTCTGTAAATATGATTTCTTCCAATTTTAATCAAAACGGGGAAGGAATTGTTTCATTTTCAACAGCAGGCGCTGTGAATTCTACACGGCTTGAATTTTTGTTCGGACCCGGAATTTCAACAGAAAAAAGCGGTGACGAAACAATCGTAAAAGTGGAAAGCACGAAGACGTCACTTATTACTTCTTATTTGACTTCTGAATTTAATACCGAAGTTATTACATTTTGGGACAAAGATTCTGTTTGGCATGAAATCAGAACGAAAGTTCCTAAAGAACAATTGGATGCGTCGATGAAAAAGGTAGGAGGTTCCGTAAAAGAGTATAAAAACGGTGTTACAAAAGACACAATGAGAATAACTATTGATGTTTTGAACAACAAACTCGGAAACGGACTTGGCGTAAAAGATCTTCCGATTCGATCCGTAGGCGATGAATATATTTTAATCGATTTTGCAGGTATTTCATTAGACGAAGCAGAAAAATACGTCTCAAACCCGGGGAAATTCGAAATTAGAATGCAAGCAACGGAAAACGAAACGATTCACGTTTTGTACGGCGAGAGTATAGTTGGAGTAAACGCTGTTGTCCAAGATCCGAGAACAAAAATGTGGTATGTTCCGTTTTCATTAAACGATGAGGGAGCCGTTGCACTTAAAGAAGCGGCAGTAAAGACGGGCGCTACAAGAAACCCGATCTCTCACAATCTTATTATGATTTTGGACGACGAGGAAATATACAGTGCACCGTTAAGCTTCGATGCCGCAGACCAGTTGGAAAGAGGAATTATTTATTCGTGGCAAGCAACAACATCAGGGCAAGAAGAAGCAAAAGAATTGCAAATTCACTTGCGTGCGGGAGCTCTTCCTGTAAATGTTGAAATTATAGGATCCGGTGAAGCACCCGCCGCACTCGGCGAAGGATTCAAACGCGGTTCAATTATCACCGCAATATTTGCAATGATTGTAGTAGGCGGAGCAATTTATGCAAAATACAAAAGAGTTGAAATTGCACTTCCCATGATTTTAACATCGGTTTCCGAAGTTATCATGCTTTTGGGACTTTCCGTATTGATAAAACAACAACTTGACTTGGCATCGATTGCAGGAATTATAGCCGTAATCGGAACAGGTGTAGATCACTTAATCATAATTACGGAAGAAACAGTAAGAGAAGGAAAAATTCCCTCTTCCAAGTTATACGCATCCAGGCTCGGAAAAGCCTTTTCCGTCATATTCGGAGCCGCGGCAACAACAATAATCGCAATGACTCCGCTTCTGTTTTTAGGATTCGGATCACTTAAAGGATTCGCCGTTACAACAATTGCAGGAGTTTTAATAGGAATCTTAATCGCAAGACCTGTATACGGAGTCGTTCTGCACGAAATATTGATGAAAAGAGGATTCGTAGACGAAAAACAAAACTAATAAAAAATGGAAAAAAAAATAAAAATATAAAAATAAAACAAAATACAAAATATAAAAATAAAACAAAATACAAAATATAAAAATAAAACAAAATACAAAAACAAAATATAAAAAGCAAAATATAAAAAGCAAAATATAAAAAACAAAATATAAAAAACAAAATATAAAAAGCAAAATATAAAAACAAAATATAAAAACAAAATATAAAAAACATAAAAACGAAAATATAAGAGTAGATAAAAAGTAAAAATAATTAAAATAATAGTCTTTTTTTGTTGATTTTTTAATTTATTTCAGTCTAAGTCGCTCGTTTTCAAATAAAAATTATATAAATATTTCTTATACGTTCTAAAATTTCGACAAACTATATATATTATAAATGCATTTATTAATTTGCAGACAGATGATTTCCGGTTTTGATCTATATTATTTACGTTTCTAACGTGAAGTCGGGCCACATCTATCATATCTAAATCAGCACAACAATAAACTAAATTCGATATTGTTTATTGATATATAATCACATACGATATGTTACATCTATTTAAACATCCAAAATAGTTAACTGATATATATTAAAGTCTTTTTTCCTCGGACGATTTTCATACGAAACGAAACAAAAGAGTTTAGTGCTCTGAAAATCCTTTGTCTGCAAATTATTCTTCCGAAAGTTTAGTTTCATTTTTTTATTTTCAACCGGTTGTTTCGTTTCATTCTTTTCCTTTACGGTTTTTGTGTCGATGCCCTTACTGTTGTTTTTTCGTTTCATTCTTTTCCTTTACGGTTTTAGTGTCGGTGGCCTAATTTCGTTTTTTCGTTTTATTCTTTTTTTAAAAAAACTTTTGGTCGGTTTTAATCTTAATTGAAAAAAACGGCCCTCCCGTTTTCGCTTATGTGCGGCACATTTCAAGAATTTTCCGATATCCGTTTTTTTCATTTTAAAGGAAAAACCGGGGTTTCGTTTTATTCTTTTTAAGATTTTAACGGAAGCTGCGTTTTATTCTTTTCCCGTAAGGTTTCAGCGTTGGTGGCCTAATTTCTGTTTTTTCGTTTTATTCTTTTTTCCCGTAAGGTTTCAGTGTCGGTGGCTCAATTTCGTTTTTTCGTTTAATTCTTTTTAAAGAAAAGCCGCGATGCGGCTTTTCCTTTTTATTTGGTACGACCTGTCTTTTGTTTTCCTTTTTGCGTGATACTCTCACGCATTCGTTTTTGTTTCCGCCCGCCACTTTTCAGATTTTTTACAACGCCCGTTTTTTCATTTTTCAAGAAACCCGGGGTTCATTTTTTTCATTTTTTAAGAAAATTCTGGTTTTTTATTTTTTATCTTTTTTTTGAATATTTTCGTTTTTCATTCGTTAGTTTCAAATAGTTTTAATGAGTTAAGTTCTACGGTTTTTATGAATATTATATTGTTTGGCCCGCCCGGTGCGGGGAAAGGAACTCAGGCTCAAAGGCTTGCGGAAGAGTATAAAATTCCGCACATTTCTACAGGGGATATTTTGCGCGCAAACGTTCGTGAAGGAACGGAACTCGGAATTAAAGCGAAAGGCTTTATGGAAAGAGGAGAACTCGTTCCCGATGAAGTTTTAATTGGAATTATTGCGGACAGACTTCGTGAAGACGATTGCGAGTCGGGATATTTGCTTGACGGATATCCAAGAACAATTCCGCAAGCGGACGCGTTGGAACAAATTTTGACGGAAATTGATAAACCTATAGATTATGTAATCAACATTTCCGTTCCCGAAAAAGATTTGATCGCAAGGCTTTCCGGAAGAGTTATGTGCAAATGCGGCGCAAGTTTCCACAAATTATTCAACCCGCCAAAGGAAGAAAATTTATGCGATGCATGCGGAAAAGAATTGTATCAAAGAACTGACGATACAGAAGAAGCCGTAGTTGAAAGATTGAAAGCATACAATAAACAAACGTCGCCTCTTGTGCAATATTATGAAGAAAAAGAATTAATGAAAAATGTAGACGGATCGAAATCTATCGATGAAGTGTTCTTAAGCATTAAAAAAATTCTTGATTGATTTTTTTTTTAAATAAATTAAATAAATATCAATTAAATAAATTTCTGATAAACTTTTCGGACGTGTGAAATTGGTCGATAAAAAACAAATTAAAGAACTGCTGAACAAGGCGATTCTGGGACTTGGAGTTTTGATGTTTATAGGTGTCATGATTCCGGGTGTCAGAACCGCATTGGGGCGTGTTGTTGACATATTCATGTTTCCCGTTCTTCAAATGATTGGGGAATCGAATTTCTTTTTACTTCTATCTGTAATGGCAATTATTACGGCTACGTATTCGGCACTTATACAAAAATATGTAGTTGACCAGTCAAAAATGAAAGAGTTTCAAGCAAAAATGAAATTGTTTCAAGAGGAATTCAAAGAAGCCCAGAATACTCAAAATACGTATATGTTAAAACGCCTTGAAGAGCAACAAATTGAAATGCTGCAAGAGCAAAACGTAATTATGAAAGAGCAGTTTAAGCCGATGTTTTATATCGTAATTATTTCTTTGCCTTTGTTCATGTGGGCTTACTACTACATCAACGGAAATTCCATGTCTTCAATCGTTTTCCCGTTTTGGGGTGAACAATCGCTTGGCGATTTTGTGTTTTTCACATTCCAATACTGGATTTACTGGTATTTTGTGTCGTCCCTTGCGTTTAACCAAATTTTTAGAAAAGTAATGGATTTAATATAATGTTAATTACAATAAGCGGTCTTCCCGGTGTGGGAACTACAACAGTAGGCGAGATTCTTGCAAAGCATTATGAAATGGAATATATTTCGGCCGGCATGATATTTCGAAATTTGGCAAAAGAAAAAGGCGTGTCTTTAGCAGAATTTGGAAAAATGGCGGAATGTGACATTTCCGTTGACAAAATGATAGACGAAAGACATAAACAACTTTCGGAAGAATGCGACAATATTATTCTTGAAGGAAGACTTGCCGGAATTATGGCAAATCCTCCAAGAAATATTAAAACAGTTCGAATCTGGCTTAAAGCTCCGCTTGAGACGCGTGTCAGAAGAATAATGAATCGGGAAGGTGCATCGTCATTTCGATATGAATTTAATGAAACGATGGAACGTGAAGAATGCGAACAAAACAGATATAAAAAATATTACAATATAGATGTAAACGATTTGTCGGTTTACGACATCGTAATCGATACGGAAAAGTGGGACCAATTCAAAGTCGCAAAAATTTTAATCGAAGCAATCGATTCTATGAATTAAAAAAAACAAAAAAGCAAAAGAAAAAAGCAAAACAATAAAAACGAAAGCAAAAAATGAAAGCAAAAAACGAAAACAAAAACAAAAAACAACTAAAAATAAAACTTATAAAACGGATTCCGGTTAATCATTTTTGAATATTGGTTTGGTATATTTTTTTAATTTTTTCCAGATTTTGTTTGGTATATTTTTAATTTGGTATATTTTTAGTTTGTTTACAGTTTGTTCGGTTTTTAAATGTTTAAGTATGTTAAAAAATATTTGCCTTTAATTGTCATTGCCGTTATATTTTTGGTCGGAGAAGTTCTGGCTGACCTTTTGCAGCCGTTTTTAATGAGTAAAATAGTAGATGACGGAATTTTGGGTCTGAATGTGGGAACAGGCGCGGGCGTGGGAGCCGGTGCGAGCGCAAGCGATTTACAACTCATTTTGGCACTCGGCCTTAAAATGATTTTAATTGCAATTACGGGTGCGGCTTTGGGTGTTTTTTGTAATGTTTTATTGCAAACGGTCTCAAACAGCATTGGAAATGATTTGCGAAAAGACGTATTTAGCAAAATAATGACATTTTCTTTTGACAAAGTCGACAAGTTCAGTACAGGCTCTCTTATTACGAGATTGACAAACGACACCTCTCAAGTGCAGTTTTTAATTCCTCCTTTTGTCAGAATTGCTACCCGAACTTCATTAATGATATTCGGAAGCCTTTTTTTTGTATATAACCTGAATCAAAAATTCGGGTATATAATGTTAATCGCTTTGCCGCTTATTTTTTTAATAACGGTAATTTGTGTTAGAAGCGCAAATCCTCTTTTTTCAAAATATCAGGAACAGTTAGACGATATAAACAATATTTTACAGGAAGATATATCCGGGATTCGAATGATTAAGGCGTGTGTCCGGGAAGTTTATGAAAATATTCGTTTTTCAAAAGCAAACGACGCGCTTATAAAGACGCAAATGAAAGCAATCATTATAATTTCGATAATGAGTCCGACAATTAATGCTGTACTGTATTTGGCAGTTGCAGGAATATTGCTCGTCGGAGCTGTTGAAGTAGAAAGCGGTTTTGCAACGCCCGGGGAAATTATGGCGTCGATTACATACACTACGCAAATTCTGGGAGGTATGCTTTTGCTTGCAATGCTGTTTCAAAACACGTCACGTGGGCTTATTTCTCTTAAAAGAATCAATGAAGTGTTAATCGACGAGCCGACTTTAAAAGACGGGGAATTTTCCGGAAAAACCGAAACGAAAGGGGCTATTGAATTTAAAGACGTATCTTTTTCTTATCCCGGCTCAGACAAATATGTTCTTAAAAGTATTAATTTAAAAATAAATCCGGGAGAAACGGTTGCGATTATGGGGGCGACCGGTTCCGGAAAAACTTCTTTGGTAAATTTAATTCCAAGGTTTTACGATGTTTCGGCAGGCGATGTTTTAGTAGACGGCGTAAATGTTAAAAATTATAAACAAAACAAATTAAGAGATAAAATTTCAATTGCGATTCAAAAAAGCGAAATTTTCAGTGCGACGATTAAGGAAAATATAGGTTGGGGAAATTTAAATGCGGATTTTGAAATGATAAGAAAAGCAGCAGAAATCTCGCAGGCAGCAAATTTTATACGAAAACTTGAGTCCGGCTATGAAACAAAAGTTTTGGAACGCGGAATGAGTTTGTCAGGCGGTCAAAGGCAAAGAATTGCAATCGCAAGAGCGATTTTAAAGCCTGCAGACATTTTAATTTTCGACGATTCAACGAGCGCTTTAGATTTGAAAACGGAATCCGAATTTTATAAAGCTTTAAAAAAATCAAGACCGAACACAACTAAAATAATCGTTGCTCAAAGGATTGCATCAGTAAAATCTGTTGATAAAATTGCAGTTTTGGATGACGGAAAAATATCCGCAGTTGGAAAACACGAAGATTTGTTAAATACTTGTAAAATATATCGTGAAATATTCGAATCCCAAATGGGGGAGTCTCAAACGGATGAATCTGAATCGGGAGTTGCGTGATTTAAAATGAAAAGAGATTTTAAAAACACAAATTCTGAAAAGATGATGTTTGGAGGACCTCGCGGCAAAAGATTTGCAGAAATCGAATACGCCGACGACATAAAAACCACTCTAAAAAGAATTCTTACTTACTTTGCAGAAGAAAAGAAAATATTGTTTATTTTATTTTTAATAGTTACAATTGGTGCGGTTTCCGGCGTTTTGGCTCCTATTTTTCAAAGTTATGCAATAGACGTAATCGCAAAGACGAAAGAAGGGTCTCTTATCGATTTTGTCGCAATTATGGTTTTTCTTTATTTCGTGTACAGCATTTCTCTTTTTTTAAACGGTTATTTAAGTGCAGATTTGAGTCGAAAGGTCATAAAAAAGATGCGAGAAGAGCTTTTCGGAAAAATTATGGAACTTCCGATCGGCTATTCCGACTCTCACCCTTATGGTGACACGATGAGCAGAATGACAAACGATATCGACAATATTTCAACTACGATATCTCAATCAATTCCCAGAATTTTTTCAGGACTCATGACCTTGTTTGCAACTTTGGCGATAATGCTTTGGCTTTGTTGGGAACTTGCTCTTTTAAGTTCAATTACAATAATTCTGTCCGCTTTGTTTACAAAATTTATTTCGGAAAGAATTAGAAAATATTCCAAAAAACGTCTATTTCTTCTGGGGAAAACAAACGGAATAGTAGAAGAAATGATATCGGGATACCGTACCGTTACAGCTTACAATATACAGGAAACTGCAAAAGAAAACTTTTCCAAAACGTCTGACGAACTTGAAAAAACCGGAATTAAAGCCGGAATTTTCGGCGGACTCATGGGTCCGGTAATGAATTCAATCGGAAACATCGGTTTTGTAATAATTGCAGTTTTCGGCGGCTATTTTGCTCTTCAAGGTTTAATTTCAATCGGAACGATTTCCGCATTCATAGTTTACTCAAAACAATTCAGCCGCCCGATTAACGAAATTGCAAGCATTTACGGCCAAATACAAACTGCAATTGCAGGAGCCGAAAGAGTTTTCGTAGTTCTTGACGAAGAATCGGAAGACATGTCAGGCGACCTATTAGAAATTTCCGATCAATACACAGTTACTTTTAAAGACGTAAACTTCTCATACGTCCCCGACGTTTCAGTAATTAAAAACTTTTCATTAACAGTTCCTTCCGGGAAAAAAGTAGCAATCGTCGGTGCAACCGGCTCCGGAAAAACAACAATTGTAAACTTGCTCATGAGATTTTATGACATCGACTCCGGCGAAATTTCAATAAACGACCAAAACATAAACGAAATTTCCAAATCAAGTCTCAGAGAAAACATCGGAATCGTTCTTCAGGACACATTTTTATTCACCGACACAATTTTAAACAACTTAAAATACTCAAACGAAAACGCAAAGCCCCAAAAAATAGAAAAAGCCGTAAAAGCAAGTCGTTTAACAGAAATGATAAACTCCCTTCCCGAAGGCTACGACACAATATTAACCACACCCGGTTCAAACATAAGTCAAGGCCAAAGGCAACTCTTTTCAATAGCAAGAGCCTTTGTTTCCGACCCCAAAATCTTAATATTTGACGAAGCCACCTCAAACGTTGACACAAGAACCGAAAAAGAAATTCAAAACGCAATGCAAGAAATAATGAAAAACAGAACAAGCATCGTAATTGCCCACAGACTTTCAACAATAAAAGACGCCGACATCATTGCAGTTATGGACAAAGGCCAAATCGTTGAGACAGGAACTCACGACACATTAATAAAAAAGAAAGGAAAATATTACGAACTTTATATGACACAATACGCAGGATTTGCTATTTGAAGAGAGTTTTATTTTTATTTTTATTGTTTTTTAATTTTTATTTTATTCTTTTTTATTTTTTATTTTTATTTTAAAAACTCAAAAAATCACATGTTTTTTACAAAAAATATAAACTGTGCGCTATTTTTACAAAAAAACATGACACGGCCGCAATTTTTTAAAAAATGAAAACTTGTTTGCCGTTTTTTCCCCAAATCCGGAAATTTGCGCCCTAAAAAACCGAAAGACGCGTTTTTCCCAAACGGAAGCAAAAACCCAAGTCGTGATTTTTTCCAAAACTAGAATAAAATCTCAAGTTGCATTTTTTCCAAAGATAAACAAAACCCCAAGTCGCATTTTTTCCAAAACTAGAATAAAATCTCAATCAAGTTTTTTCAAACGAGAACAAAATCTCAAGGCGTAATTTTTCAAACGGAAACGAAATCACAAGGCGTAATTTTTCTCAAATCCGAAATTTGTGCCCTAGAAAACCGCAAAATGTTTTTTTCCAAACGGAAACAAAAACCCACGTCGTAATTTTTCTAAAACGGGAATAAAAAATCCAAGTACATTTTTTCAAACTTAAACAAAATGTCAAGGGGCAATTTTTTCTCGAACGAGAACAAAATCTCAAGCAGATTTTTTCAACCGCAAATAAAATCTCAAATCATAATTTTTTCTCAAATCCGAAAATTTGCGCCCTAAAAAACCGCAAGACGCGTTTTTCCAAACATAAACAAAACCCTAAGTCGTAATTTTTCCAAACGGGAATAAAATCCAAGCACATTTTTTCAAAAAACAGAAAAACAAAGAAAGAAATTCAAAAATTTTAAAATAGAATTTTAACGTAATTCATCGTAATAATTTATTAGTAATAACTTCTTTTTGTTAATTGCAATTTGTAAATAACATATTTAATGCGGTAAATATACAATAAGCAAAATATAACAAATTTGGAATATAATTAGGTAGAACTGTATGTTTGATGAAAAAAACGAGGACTGTTTGGAAAATCTAAACGACGGAAGTTTAGAAAAGTTCGCTGATAAAGGTTTTAACAAATTAAAATCTGTAACTCCGCACATACCTCTCGGTATTGTTTCTCCGGACGAATTAATAAAAATAGCAGAAATTGCAAAAAAATATAATGCTGTTTTGAGGATCACTTCATCTCAAACGATTTCACTTTCGGGACTTTCTGAAGACGACCGCGATTTGGTAAGGTCGGAACTTGAATTTCTAAACCGGAAAAAAAGAAAAAGAAATTCGGAGGAACAGTTTGTTTTAAAAAGTTTTCAAAGCGTAAAAACATGTCGCGGGAAAGAATTTTGCAGAAGAGGAAAACAAAACGCTTTAACATTAGGTTTAAAAATAGACAATATTTTTTACGGAACGAATTTACCGTCAAAATTGAGAGTTGCCGTCTCCGGCTGTCCTTTCAGTTGTTCAGAGCCGATTATAAGAGATATCGGGATTGTGGGAACAAATAACGGATATAATTTTTTTGTTGGAGGAAATGCAAGCACTAAACCTCGTTTCGGAATTTTATTTAAAGAAAATTTAACGGAAAATTGTGTTTTGGAATATATTAATGCAATCGTTAATTTCTTAATAAAATATAATTCAAAAAAGAGACTCGGAGAAATTATAGACATAATCGGACTCGATGAATTCGAAAAGGAAATACAAAATGAAATTACGAAATAAAATACAAAATAAAATACAAAATAAAATTACGAAATATTAATAAATGTATAAATAGTATATATTAATTAAGAAATTATTTAATGAACAATTTTTTAAAATCATTTTTAGGGGGGTTTTGAGTAAATGATTAAAATTGGATTTCTCGGGTGCTTGGTACTGCAAGATGAAATGCTCTATTTAATTGAAAACGATCCTTCTGTTAAAAAAGTAACTTTAATAAAAAACGGGGAAGAAGAACTTATTTCGGAAAAACTGGATGAACTCGGTATTCCATATGAGCTGAAATTTTTTGAACAGTTGGATTCTTCAGATAATAACGGTTCAACCGATTCGAGTGATTTAGATTCAAATTCTGACTCCGGTTCTGACTCCGGTTCTGATTCTGATTCTGATATCGAAATAATTATTTATCTTCTTAAATTGGGTCTTCATGCTTATCCGAAAACATTAAAAGAAGTCGTTTATGAAGAAGTAGGGAAATTTTCCAAACATGTAAACGGAATTCTATTATTTTACGGCTTGTGCGGAAACGTTTTAGGGAAAGTTGATTTGGAGCTTTCTACGAAAGAATGTCCCGTTCGGATTTTAAGGGAATCAAACAACGAGGTCGTTGACGATTGTGTAGGTGCCGTTTTAAACGGACGTGAAAATTATTTAAAACTTTTGAAAAGTTTTAACGGTGTCGGAACGTTCATATTTTTCCCTATGAATTCCGTTACGGCAGGTACTTTATTTGAATCCGATATGAAAAAACAACGTTTTAGTGAAGAAGAAATATACAAAATGAATAAATTCATGTTTAAAGAGTGCGGCTACAAATATGTCGGAAATCTTGACACGGGTTTAAATTATACAAAAGATGTTGATTCGTCAATTAAAAGATTTGCAGACAGATATGATTTTGAAGTTATCCCGCTTGAAGGCGGAAATCAGGATTTGATTGATTATAATTACAAACATATAAAAAGTGCCATTAAGGAAAGCTTAGCTTAAATAGTAGATTATATCTTAGATTATATCTTAAGTAAATTATATCTTAAATGTGTATTATTCCAAAAAAGAATACTCGGAAAAACAAACAGAATGCAAAGGGCAGGCCAAATGGTAGATCAATACGAAAGTCAAATTAATTCAAACGATTCAAAAAACTCAAACGACTCAAACAGCTCAAACAATTTAAACAAATCAAATGTGGAAAGGTCTTTTAATCGTGAGGATTTGCTTAAAAATGTTTCAAGGGTTGTTGTAAAAGTCGGAACGTCTTCTATAATCGACGATGACGGAATAAAGTCCGGTTTTTTTAAACGAATTACGGAACAGGTAAAGCATTTGATGGATTCCGGAATACAAGTAATTATTGTGTCTTCCGGGGCGATAGGTGTTGGGCTTGGGATTTTAGGAATCGAAGCAAAACCGCATGAAATTCCGATAAGGCAAGCAGCAGCTGCGGTCGGTCAAAGCGAACTTATGCATGTATGGGCGGATGCTTTTGAAAAACACAACTTGAAAGTTGCACAAATTCTTCTGTCGTACGATTTTTATTCCGACCGTGTAAAATATTTGAATTTGAGAAACAGTATAATGACTATTTTGTCATACGGTGTTGTTCCTATTATAAATGAAAACGATTCTACATGTACAAATGAAATAGAAACTCTTTTCGGTGACAACGACAGACTTTCCGCTATGGTTTCAAGTAAAATAGAAGCGGATTTGATGATTATATTGTCCGATGTTGAAGGACTTTATGACAGAAATCCGAAATTTTATTGCGGCGCAAACAGAATTCCGATCGTTTGGGAAATTACTCCTGAAATTGAATCGTATGGCGGCGACCCGTCAGGAACTCGCGGTACAGGGGGAATGAGAACGAAACTTGAGGCCGCAAAAATCTGTGAAAAAAGCGGCTGCCACATGGTAATTGCTCATAATGAAGTTCCGGATGTTTTAATAAGACTCGTAAACGGCGAAGATATAGGAACAATTTTCCCGGCGCATGAAAAGCGTGCAAAAAACAAATCGCGCTGGCTTCTTCTTTCAAAATCGGAAGGAACAATTCATGTGGATCGCGGTGCAATGGATGCACTCGTGTCAGGAATAGGGCTTTTGCCCTCCGGAATTTATTCCGTTTCCGGAAATTTTGAAAGAGGAGATATTGTAAGAATCGAATGCGGCGGTGCCGTTTTTGCAAAAGGAATTACAGATTACAGTTCAGCTGAACTTGATTTGATAAAAGGCGCTCAGACAAATGAAATAGAATCTATTTTGGGTCACAAAAACTATGACCACGTAATTCGAAAAGAAAATCTCGCAATTTATGATTAATCGAAGAATATGAACTATTCGATTTTTTACTATTCGATTTTATAATTTTATATATTATAATTTTAATTTTATAATTATCATATAATTTACAGGTGAATGTTTTGGTTACCAACTTTAAAGACAAGAAGATCGGTTTTATAGGAGCCGGCAAAATGGCAACGGCTTTCATTGAAGGCCTTTTGGAATCGGGTTTTCCCGCATCTCAAATATACGGTTCGGCCAGATCTGAAAACACTCAAAAAAAAATAGAATCTTACGGTGTAAACTTTACAAACGATAATAAAAAGCTTGCAAAAAA
>JAAYST010000068.1 GCA_012518265.1 Candidatus Methanofrustulum fimipullorum
AAAAAGAATAAAACGAGTGACATTCTCTTAAATATAAGAATAATACGAATGCTGCGTTTCTTGAATCTTGGAATAAACGGACAAGCGGAAAATCTTAAAATGCGCCGTGCCAAAACAAAAAACGGGTGCCGGGTCGTATCAGCTAAAAATGAAAAAACAAAAGAGCGGTTTTTCTTAAAAAAGAATAAAACGAAAAAGCAGCTTTTATTAAAAAGAGAATAAAACGAAAAATGAAAATTGGGCCACCAACACCAAAACCTTACGGGAAAAGAATAAAACGAAATAACGATAAAAACTCTAAAAAATTACAAAAGCTCAACTTCCACAGTGAGCAAACCCTTGTCGCATGTCGCTTTTGCGGTGTTTTGATTTACCGCATAAGGCAGCAATATTTCTTTTTTAATTGAGAATTTTTTTATTTCGATTTCAAGCAAAATACTGCTCAAATTTAAATCAATATCTCTAAAATCGATGCTTGGAACAGAAACGAATATAAATAATTCAGATTCATTGCAATAAATATTGTAGTTAAATGATTTGCAAAAAAAATCTAAAATTATGTCGTACTCAAAACTACATTTATTATTATTATTGTTATTATTATTTGAATCTAAATTCATCGAATAATCAACACCGAAAGGAGTTTTCTGTTTACTTTTTTTATTTTAGGTAAATTTATAAAATTATAAAAAACTATAAAAATTATAAAAAAATATAAAAAATAATAAAAATTTATAAAAATTAAATAACACCCATATCTCTTAATCGCTCAGGCAGATAAGTATCGGTTACAAAGTCGAGGCCTTTTCCGGCAAAGGCTTGCTGCTCTGCCTTTTTTCCAATTTGAAGCTGAAGATTTATTTGTTCTTTCCAATACGGTGTGTCAAATCTGGGGTCGTCCAAAACGCTTCTTAGCGCTTGAATGTCTTGATCTGTTAATTTGTCGGTTGCAAGTTCGTATTCTACAATATCGGACGGCTGAAGTCCTAAAAATTGAGCTTCGGGAGTTGCCATATATTCCGAGAGATGAGCACTTTTTATAGAACCGTATGCAATTGATGAATAAATGCGATAAGACCAAGGGTCGCCGTCAGTAAAAACGACTACGGGGATTTTAAGTTCCGTATTCATTCTGCGGATAAGCCTGCGCGTTGCACGCGCGGGTTGTCCTTTTAAGTGAACGAGAATAGCGTTGTGCTTTTCATCAAAACCGTTTTCCATTAAACGAGCATACATACCACCCGTTTCTATTGCGATAATCATGCTTGCATCGTTTTCAAGGAATTCTATATTTTCAACATTGAAAGGAATTTGATATCCGCCTTCGCCGATGTCTTTCTGACAGTGAATTTTACGGTCACCTCTTTTTGTTTGCTCTCGAATTAAAAGCGGCCCGTAAAGCGTTGCCCCGTCTTCTTCCGGCCTTATATGGAAATACTCCCTTTGAGTCGAGGTAATGATTTCAAGATCTTCAATCATTCTGTCGCTTTCCGACTGTGTCGAAAACTTTGCAGGACCCCAGCCTTCCGAAATATAATAAAGTTCTCTTAGAGTTGAGCCCCTGTTGTTTATTAAATGCTCTTTAATTAAAAAATCGGACACATAAGTTGTTTTTAAAAGCTGATACGCGCCTTTTACTGTTTTGGCCGAACGCTCGCTTTCTCTTCCGCCGTATATCCAAACATCGCTTTTTTCGTCATATTCGATATTTCGCTTCGTTCTTGAAGGCATCACAACGTGCGGTACGACACCGTTTTCGAATTGATCATAAAACCTGTTTATGAGTCGTAAAAGGCGTTCTTTTGCATACATGTCGTTTCCAAGTTTTTTATCCGCATAAGACATCCTTCGTTTTTCCGCCTCAACGAGTTCTCTTTCTTCCTCTTCCGAATCTTCATCCGAATCGGCATCGTAATCGGAATCATTATCATTATCATTATCATTATC
>JAAYST010000069.1 GCA_012518265.1 Candidatus Methanofrustulum fimipullorum
AAGAAGATATAAAAAATATAAAAAGAGAAGGTATAAAAATGAGAATGATAATATAATGAAATAGATATTATTATGAATAATAGATATTATAAAAAGATAATTCAACGGTTAAAACATGTTTAAAAAGAACAAATCGAATAAAAAAACAATTGTTTTTTTAACTATTGCGTTTATTTTTTTTACCGGTGTTGTTTCCGGTTTCGAGCAAACGGATAAAATCGATTCGGATGAAACATACGAAAAAATCAATGTGATTTATCGCAAGTATGACTTGGCAAGATATGATCTGCCACCGTATTTTTGGGTTCACGAAGAAAACGGAACCGAGTTTGAAATTTTAGCCGGTGAAATTATTACGGATGTTATAACCGATCCTTACGATATTGAAAAACCGTTATATGAAAAAGAATATGAAAAGAAATATAAAAACGAAAAAAAATATAATTCAAATTTGCCGGAAAAATACGATTTAAGGGATTCCGGATTAATTACTGATGTAAAAGATCAGGAAGACTCATCCGATTGTTGGGCGTTTTCGATTATCGGGGCAATTGAATCGAATGTTTTAAAAAACGGATTTGAGAATTATCCTTATATGGGAGAATATCCCGATTTTTCAGAAAAGCATCTCGTCAGATTTACGCAAAACAATTTTGAATATGAAAAAAAAGACAGATATTATAACCAAATGTTGCCGGACGAAGGCGCTTTTTGGTGGGAAGGCGTATCCACGTTAATAAACGGAAACGGACCGTCGGTTGAGTTGGGAAATGAATATTATAAATATAACAACTCTAATAACTCTAACAACACCGACGATTACGATGACCCTCTCGATTATATAGATTTTGACGATTTGGGAGATTACGAATTTGATGAGTTTTCCGGTACATTTTTCGAAGAGTTTTTCGAAATATTTTTTGACGAATTTTTGAATGCGTTTTTTTACGGGCTTTCAAATATGTATTTTGGAATCACGGAGAATTCCAAGTATGGCGATTTTAATTTTGACAGTTTAAAAGATTCTGTTGATTTTAATGATTTAAAAGATTCCGTTGATTTTGACGATTTAAAAGATTCTGTTGATTTCGATGATTTAAACGATTTTGTCGATTTAAAAGACTCTATTGATTTTGATGATTTAAACGATTTTGTTGATTTTGTCGATTCCCGTAATTTTGATGATTCCGATGATTTGAAGATTTCGGAACATGAAAAATATATTTCGTATGCGCATGTAACGGACGTTTTTGAGGTTCCGTCTTATAAAACCGATGAAATTAAAGAAATGATTATGAAGTACGGTGCCGGTGTTTTTTCGTTTTATTCGGGAGAGGAAGAAACGGAGTCAAACGGAAAGACGGTATACTATCAAACTTACGGAAATCGTGTGCTTGCGGACCATATGGTCGTTTTGGCCGGCTGGGATGATAATTTTCCGAAGGAAAAATTTGAAAATAAAAATGTAAAATATGACGGTGCGTGGCTTGTAAGAAACAGTTGGGGAAACTATTGGGGAAACGACGGATATTTTTGGATTTCATATGAAGAGCCGTCTCTTTGCGAATTTGTGTTTTTTAATACAACGAACCCGAATATGTTTGATTTCGTATATAAGCATGACAGCATAATATTTAGTTCCGCAATTGCGGATAAAAAATCCGAAAAAACAGTTGTTGCAAATGTATATGAAGCAAAAGAATCTGAAAAAATAAAAGCCGTTTCTTTTTATACATTAAATGGAAATGTAAAATATAATATTAAAATTTATAAAAATTTTGAAAATGTAGGCGAAGTTGTTCCGGATTCAGGAGAACTTTTAACCGAAATTGACGGAGAAAGTAAATATTCGGGTTATAAAACCGTATATTTGGAAGATGAAATATATTTAAAGTACGGCGACGTTTTTTCCGTAGTGTTAGAAATGCAATCGGAAAATGAAAATACATATATTCCGATTGAAGGAAGAGACGCTATTTATAAATCGAATACGGGTTTCAGTTTTTATAAAAGCGGTGGCACTTGGTATGATTTGTCGGAAGAAGGATTGAATAATGCATTCATTCATGTAAAAGTAGAAAATAAAGGATATAATTACAAAAAAGATTTAATCAAACTTCTTATAGATAAAAAAAATGCAATAGAAAGTATAAAACACTTGGATTTGAAATTAAAATATGCAGGAGAATCTGAAAATTACGAATTCCTTATAAATTATGCAAACTTTTTGATTAATGAAGAAGGAAAAATGGGAGAAAGAAAAGCGGGAGAATGGGTGACGGAAGAAGGAAATCAGAATTTGAAAAAATCTGTTGAAATAAAAAATACGATTCGACAGATTGATGCAATTTATGAAAAAATTAGTCCTGCGGAATATGAAATTAATTATATTTCCAATTTCCCGAAAGGCTTTGAAGTTAAGAATGAAACGATTCCTGACAGTAAAACCGTGAAATCTTTTGAAAAATATAATACTGAAGAGGAAAATCCGAAAGTGGACAGACACGTGTTTATCGGCTGGAGCCTTTTAGAAAATACGTCGTATATTTATCCGGACCCGGTAACCGAAATTGTCGTAACTCAGGATTTGGATTTTTATGCACTTTGGGGAAAAATTCCCGATTTGAACAAGGATTCCGAAATTAATTACAAAGATTTGCTGATACTGATAAAGTATCATATTGAAGTCGAATGGCTCGAATTTAAAAGTTTTAATGAATTGGCAAATACGGGAGCAGATATAAATAAAGACGGATTTATAAATATGTCTGACGTAACATTGATGATAAAATATTTATTAAACTTTTAATGTTATAATTATTAAAATTGAAAAGGAAAAACAGCATGGCGGATATAAAAAAGGAACTTGAGGCCCTTCGTGAAAAATTGCTTGATCTTTCTCTAAATAACAATCTTTTAAATTATTCCGTTTCAAAGAAACGTACAATCGAAATATTAAATGATTCGGTATCGGATATTTACAATACGCTTGTTGTCGATAATAAAAGTATGCGGTTTAGATCTGCGGACTTTGAAGATAAAAAAGACAATTACATTTATACAAAATACGAACAAGACGAAATTGAAGATGTTTTGTTTTATGTAAGAAATCAGGCACAAACCGTTTTTGAAGAACAGGGCTACCCCACATTGTTTATGGCGATAGGATTTTTGGAATGGAACGATTTTTCCGGCTCTAAAAGAGACCTCTCATCGCCTTTAATACTTGTTCCGATACGGCTTAACAGAACGGGAATGAGAAGAATTTATTCTGTTGAATGGACAGGAAACGAGTTGTCCGTATCGATCACTTTGAAAGCGAAAATGGCCGAGATGGGAATAGAAATTCCGGAATTTGAAAATCAGGAAAACAAAAAAGGAATTGAAGAGTATTTCAAAAGTGTTGAAGAAAATATAAAACAAAACACTAAATGTTCTGACTGGAAAGTAAAAAGAACGGCTTGTATTGACTTTTTTAATTTTAAAAAATTTGTAATGTATAAAGATTTGGATCCGAATATTTGGCCGGAAGGTGAAGGGCCGGAAACGCACCCGCTTATAAAAAAGTTGTTGGATCCGGATCAAACGGAAGATGACGGATTTTTAGAAAGCGATGTAGATAAAAAATTAACTTCCGCCGATGTGTATCATATCGTTGATGCCGATTCGTCTCAAATTGCAGTAATCGAAGACGTAAAAGCGGGAAGGAATTTGGTCGTTGAAGGGCCACCGGGAACAGGAAAATCGCAGACGATTACAAATTTAATTGCGGAACTCTTGGGCCAAAATAAAAGTGTTTTGTTCGTTTCTGAAAAAATGGCGGCTTTGCAAGTTGTAAAGCAAAGGCTGGATACGGTGGGGCTTGGGAGTTTGTGTCTTGAAATACACAGTAATAAAGCGCAAAAAAAAGAGCTCTTAAACGAACTTGAAAAAACGCTTAATGCGCCGAAGCCGCCTGAGAAAAATTTCAAACACGTATTTGACGAGTTAGAAAACATAAAGTATGAATTAAATGAATATGCCCGTTCTCTTAGAGAAAAAATCGGCCCGTCAAATCAGTCCGTATATGAAATTTATGGAATGAGAGAAAATATTGCAAGGTATTTTAAACACAACGGAAGAGTTATGCAAACCGTTACGATTGAAAATCCGGAAAAGTGGACCGTTGACGATTTGACGAATTCAAAAGCGTGCCTTGAGAGAATGGCGGGCGCTTACGAAATTTTAAAGACGATAAAAAATAATCCGTGGAACGGATGTGAGCCGGGAATAATTCTTCCGCCCGACATTATAAAAATAAGAGAAAAAATGTCGGCTCTTGAATTTGAAAGAGAAAATCTGTTTAAATCTTTTGGAAATATTGTCAAACAAACGGGACTTTCTATGCCGGAAAGTGTAGCGGATACAAAAAGCATGCTTGTACGAGCACTTTATTTGTCAAGTTTTCCGAAAATTGAATCTGCAGTTTTAAATAATAAAGATTGGATTAAACAAACGAAGATTCCAAATGCGCTTATTGAAAAGTCGAAAAAATATGTCGGTTTGAAAGAGTATATAAACAGCACATTTTCACAAAATATTGAAAAAGCAGATTTGGATACTTTCCTAAAAAAATCGTCTAAGTTTACAAGAATTTTTGATTCCGAATTTAAAAATATAAAAGAAGAAATTGAAAGCTGTTACATCATAAAAAAGAAAAGAAAAAATTCAGAGATAAAATCCGATGTGAAGCTGTATATTGAACATGTTGAGCTGAAAAATGAAATTGAAAATGAAAACAAAAACGGAATTTACTTTTTCGGATCTGATTGGGACAATATAAAATATGAACCGGAAGAGCTTCAAAGAATTGCAGAGTGCATAAAGTCGTTTAACGAAATAAACGCTAAAAGCAAAAAAAGCGGAAATTATGAATTCTCCGATATCGTTGTTTTGAAAATCGAGCACGGAATCGATAGAGAAAAGGTAGTTGACGCTGTTGAAGATCTAGAAATCCGCATGCGAAATTTGGAACAAAATCTGTCCGGACTTTCTGAAAAACTCGGAATTCCCAAAAATTTGATTTTCGAAGAAGATATGACGATTCGAAAAGATGTAAAATATGACGATTTGTCGAATAAAATTAAGGGTTGGAACGAGTCGCTTGAAGAGCTCGTTTTATGGAGCAGATACAGAGCCGACAGGGCCGAGTGTTTGAAAAGCGTTGCAAAGCCTTTCGTTGAAATCATAGACAACGACCTTGTTTTGCCGGAAGATATTATTCCGACTTTTAAAGGAAATTATGCAGATTCGATGTTAAGATATGCGTTTAGGGAAGAAAGAAGTCTTTCAACGTTTATTTGTGAAGTTCATGAAAATAAAATAAAGAAATTTATAGAATACGATAAAGATATTTTGAGTAAAAATCGTGAGCGTTTGAGAATACAAGGGTATGAGAATTTACCGAAAATGACAACGGGAGTCATTAGAGATTCTGAAAAAGGAATTTTATTAAACGAGTTTAATAAAAAACGCGGACATATGCCTATAAGAAAATTGATGCTAAACGCCGGCGGTTTAATTCAAAAAATAAAACCTTGTTTTATGATGAGTCCATTGTCGATTGCTCAATATTTGGACCCGAAAACGTCAAGGTTTGATGTAATTATATTCGACGAAGCAAGTCAAGTAAGACCGGAAGATGCGTTGGGCGCACTTCTTAGAGGAAAACAGGTCGTGGTTATGGGCGACTCAAAACAACTTCCACCGACTACGTTTTTTGAAAATATGTTTGCAAACGACGAGTATATCGAAGATGATATTTATACCGACATGGAAAGCGTATTAAATATGTGTAAAAGAAGTTTTCCTCACAAAACTCTTCTTTGGCACTACAGAAGTCGTCACGAGTCTTTAATTGAAGTTTCGAATCGAGAATTTTATTCTGACAGATTATATGTTTATCCGTCTCCATACCATGACGATTTGAACATGGGACTTCATCTAAATTACAATCCCGATACGATTTACGACAGAGGAAAAACGGGTGTAAACCGTGAAGAAGCAAGAATCGTTGCACATGAAGTCGTAAGACATTTCATACGTTTCCCGGAAAAAACATTGGGTGTCGGAACTTTTAATACAAAACAACAGCAAGCAATCCAATATGAAATTGAAAAGCTGATTCGTGAAAGTCCCGGTTTTGAGAAGTATTTAGTTAACGACAAAGGCGAAAACTTTTTTGTAAAAAACATTGAAACGATACAGGGTGACGAAAGAGATGTCATTTTCATAAGCATCGGTTTCGGATTTGACCAAAACGGAAAAATGTCGAATAATTTCGGTCCGATAAACAAAGAAGGCGGAGAAAGGCGTCTTAACGTTTTATTTACGCGAGCAAGAGAGAAATGTGTAATCTTTTCAAATTTCAGAGCAATTGACATGTCAATTAATGAAACGTCGCCTGCCGGCCTCGTTATTTTATCAAAGTTTTTAAGACATGCGGAATTTAGAACGAACAATTTAGATGCAATTACAGACGGAACTTCATTTCCAAAAGATTCGTTTGAAAATGCCGTTTTGGAATTTTTAAAAGAAAACGGACATATAATTCATACAAAGATAGGGTGTGCCGGTTATCGAATCGACATGGCGCTTGAAAGCAAAAAAAATCCGGGATACTTTTATTTGGGCGTTGAATGTGACGGCCCGCAGTATCATTCGTCTGAAGTTGCAAGAGACAGAGACAGACTCAGAAAGCAAGTTTTGGAAGGTTTGGGCTGGAACTTATACCGTGTTTGGTCGACCGAGTGGTATATGAGTCCTGAAAAATGTAAAAGAGATTTGCTCAAAGCAATTGAAGAAGCAAAAGAAAAAGCCAAAAACATAAAAATCGAAAACGAAAAAATAAACGATAAAGACAAATATAAAAAAGGAAAAGACCAAAAAACAACGGAAACCGAAGCAGACGAAACCGAAGCCGTTGAAAAAATGAAAAAGATATTGGAAGCGGCCGACCTGTCCAAAGAAAAAATTATGGGAAAAAGAGAAAAAGAACTGAAAGTTATTGAACAAAAAGAAGAAAAGGAAAAAGAAGCGGAAAGAAAAGAAGAAGAAAAAAGAGAAATGGAAGAACTCGAAAAAGAATTAAAATATAGAGATATAAAAATAAGAGAAGAAAAAGAACAAAAAGAAAGGGAACAAAGAGAAAGAGAACAAAAAGAAAGGGAACAAAAAGAAAGGGAACAAAAAGAAAGAGAACAAAAAGAAAGGGAACAAAGAGAAAGAGAACAAAAAGAAAGGGAACAAAGGGAAAGAGAGCAAAAAGAAAGGGAACTAAGAGAAAGAGAACAAAAAGAAAGGGAACTAATAGAAAGAGAACAGAAAGAAAGAGAGCAAAGGGAAATAGAACAAAAAGAAAGGGAACTAAGAGAAAGAGAACAAAAAGAAAGAGAGCAAAGAGAAAGAGAACAGAAAGAAAGAGAGCAAAGGGAAAGAGAACTAAGAGAAAGAGAGCAAAAAGAAAGAGAAAAGGAACAAAGGGAAATAGAACAAAAGGAAAATGAGAAAAAGGAAAGAAAGCAAAAGATTCAAAGAGAAAATGACTTTGACTCAAGAAGTGAAGAAACGAGTCGAGGACATGAAAATCTTATTGAATTCGAACGAGATTTAGATCTTAATCATGAATTTGAGTATGAGTATAATGGAACGGACGAACAAGGTTCCGGCGATGGTGGAGACTATCAATATAGAAGAGTTCACGGAATTCCGACTTATGACGATCTTATGAATATCGATTCGATGCTTGAAAACGGAGTTCCCGATTATGAAAAGTATGAAGATTTGAAATTGCCTTCGACCGAAAATTTATCGGAAGTTCCGAGACACACACTTGAGCATGAAATTGTAGATTTGGTTAAATTTGAAGGACCCGTTCACAAAGAAAGAGTTATAAAAGCGATAAAAGACAAATGCGATATTAAACGAATGACCAAAGATACAAGAGAAATGATAATTCGGGAAATTTCGATGGCGGAAATGTCAGGTTATATTTACATTCGCGGAAACATAATTTGGCCGCCGTACAAAAAACAAATAATTGCAAGAAAAAGAGAAGGCGATTTATTAAATATCGACCATATTTCCGAACAAGAAATTTTCCAAATGGCAATTTACGTTTTAACAACCCAATTTTCAATGCCGAAAGACAGTTTATTAAAACAAATATCAGTTGAATTCGGGTTTAAAGTATTAAGAGAAAACATAAGAAACAGAATTGAAAATGTAGTCGACAGAGCAATCGAAAACAAATATATCGTAATTTTGCCGAACGGAAAATTGTATTTGGAAGAATAACTAATATAAAAACTTTGCCTTTTTAAAAAAATAAAAACGTATAAATAGGGGGGGGGGACGTAGAGAATAACATACGAGTCCAATTAAACTAAAAATTAATTTGGACGGAAATAATATAAGCATAAATGCTAAAATAAATAACATAAAAGGAATGAATTAAATGAAACAAAAGAAAAAAGCAATAATTTTGTTAGCTGTTGTAGCTTTACTATTTTTATTTCTCGTTTCCCCGTATGTTTTGCAAATAATATTTACAGGAAGTCCTGTAAAAGATTCTGTCAAAATAAAAAACTATGACAGCGAAACTCATAGTGTGTCAATTGAAATGTTTGATTTAAACGATAAATTGGTATTTAAAGAAAATTATACGCTTAAACCGAACGAATCCGTTTCAAAAGAGAAAAGTTTTTTTGAAAAGTATACTCTGAAAACAAAAAAATACAATATGAAGGTTGTATTGGATGACAAAATTATAGAAAGAAACCCGGTTTACATGGGATGGACCGACAATGCAATCGTAGATATATATTGGAAACAAGATATACCGATAAGAATCAATACAGTTACATACAATTAAACCGAAGGAATCATTTTACCGAGCTGTTTTTTATTGCATTTTTTTGTAGCCTATTTTATAAATTTTTATAAATTTTCATAAATTTTCAACCTCAGTCTTTGCTTTTTTGCAAACCGAAATACTTTTTATATATTTCAATAAAAGGTATATTCCGTAAATAAAAGTTAAAACAAATCCAAGGATTATTAAAAAAATCATTGCGGAGTCTGCAATTGTTCCGATAAAAACCGTGAAATCCCGGCCCGTATCCATATCATATTTAAAATTGAAATGGTTAAATGATTTATTGAAATTTGATGCAAATTGATAAATTGGAGAAATAAACGTAAGCAATATTAATAAAAATACGGTCAAAATAATTCCGCCCGACTTTCTTCCAGTATAATTCATTGCAAAAAGACCGACACAAAACAGGTACAAAAGGAACGGGAAAATAAATGCTCCGTATTTAAACATTTTTTCGGATTTTGTTGTTAAGAAATAAATAAGATAAAAAACACAACTTAAAATTAAAATTATCGACAATATTTTGTAATACGTTTTTTCATTATTTGATAAGCCCGGTTTTAAAATAAGGTAAGAAAATATTCCAAAAATTGAAAAATAAAATAAAGGGAATAAAATAACAATTAAATAAAACATCTCATTTTTGCCTAAACTAAGTGTGTTTAATATTTCAGAAAATGATGGGTTCCCGACCAAATAGCTTGCAAGTAGGAAAAATAATAAAAAGAATAACGGAAACAAAACAAAATAAAGAGAGAGTAAAAGATTTGTTCGGCCGTTTTTATAGGTATATATTGATTCTTTTTGTCCATTTTTACCATCTTCTTTTTCAACATTTTCCAAGTAAACGCTTTCTGACTCAACAAATATAGAAACCGCATCTTTTGCTGACGATTTAATTGAATTTCCATAAATTACTAATTTAAGACCTTCGATAAAAAATATAATTCCAAAGAAAACAAAAAACAAAAATAAAAAGGGATAAAATAAAATTCCGAAAACAGGTATAAATAAAAAAGGAACTAAAAGCGTTTGAGAAAATAATTCTGAAAACAAACCTAACTGTTTCGAAAGAATTGCAATTAATAAAAACAAAAAGCAAAAGCCAAATATTAATAAAAAGGCTTTAGGAACTAATGATATTTTTTTATAAGCCTTTATAATTTGTTTTGGAAAAACAAATAACGACGGATTTGCAAAAAACAATATAAAAGTTATAGTGCTTAATACCAAATAGAAATCAAATTGGAATAAATTGTCTGAAAATTCAAAAACGCCGGGTTTTATAATAGACAAAACAATAAGAGCGGTCGAAATAAATAAAAGAATGAATTTAAAAGAGGCTTTTTTAAAATTATTTCCATGTTGAGATTTTTCAAACTTTTGAGAATTTTCAGATTGCTCGGATTTTTTTAATTGTTCGGAAGTTTTAGAAAAATCATATCCCTTTTTAAAAAACAAAAAAGATACAAATAAAGCACCCAGACACGGCAATATCAAAATAAACTCAAAAATTAAAGTTTGGGGGGGGGGAAGGAACGATAAAATAAAAAACTTGATTTAAACTCCAAAATATATAAAAAAAGAAAGAAATAGAAATGAAAATTAGAGATAGTCCGATTCCTCTTATTTCCAAATCAGAAAATTTCAAATTTGAAAAATCCAAATCTGAAAAATCATTTTTTTGATGCATTTTTATAAAACTCCATTTTGAACTTTTTGAAATTATTATAACATTTAAATATGTTGTATAATGTTGTATAATGTTGTATAAAAGAGTTCTGTTTTCTGTTATATGAAAGAGTTTGTTTTAAAAACCTTTATTACTTTTATCACCGGTTTTTAAAATATCCCTATTTACATTTTTGATTTTTTTGATTTTTTAAAAAATCAAAAAAATCAAAAAACTCCTGCTCGTTTAAGTCCTGCTTTTTTTGCGATATCTAAAGCGAGATTGTATTCTTCTTTTGTTATTTGTCTTCCTAAAACAGAATGGTTTAAAACTTTAAAGTGTGGCCTGTATTGATCCATAATGTTTACATACGTATTTTTTGAAATTTTTTCGGAAATAAATTCCATGACCTTTTCTGTGCCGGCTTTGTTTTCCGGTAAAACTAAATGTCTTACGAGTAAACCGCGTTTTGCAATTTTATTTTCAATTACCAGGTCTCCTACTTGTCTGTGCATTTCTTTTACGGCGGAAAAGTTTGCCTGCGTATAATCGGAAATGTGTAAAAATTCGGATGCGTCATCCGATTTTCCGAATTTCATGTCGGGCAGGTAAATGTCTACTACATTGTTTAAAACTTGAAGAGTTTCTACAGAGTCGTAGCCTCCTGTATTGTAAACTATTGGAATTTCAAGTCCGCGATTTACCGCGGCTCTAATTGCTTTTAATATGTTGAAAACGAAATGCGTAGGTGTAACTAAGTTTATGTTGTGACATCCTTCGTTTTGAAGGGATAAAAATATTGATGCAAGTTGCAAATCGGAGACAACATGGCCTTTGTTTAAATGAGCAATTTCATAGTTTTGACAAAAATCGCATTTCAAATTGCAACTTGAAAAAAAGACGGTACCGGACCCGTTCATCCCTACAAGTGGCGATTCTTCCCCGAAATGAGGACCGAAACCGGAGATTTTTGAAATAGAACTCATTTGACAAAAACCGTTGTCGGAAGGGGATTTAAGTCTTAAAGCTTTACAACGTCTTTCACAAAGAATGCAAGGAGAAGTAAGCTCACTTGCACGACTAATATTTTCCGACCATTCGCAATCGGAAAGCGTCATATAAACGGGATATTTTGAACTTGACATGCTAAAAACCGGAAACTGTATAGAAATAAGATTAGAAATAAAATTAGAAATAAGATTAGAAATAAGATTAGAAATAAAATTAATAATAAAAGTATAAAATGCACAGAATGAAATATATATATTATGAAAAGACTTTACAACATATTTACATTTCGAATTTATAAAGACAGATATTAGAAATAGAGAGAAACAAAACAATAAGAGGAGTAATATGTATAAAAAAGCGATTACATTATTGCTTTGTGCTGCTATAATAATTGTATCGGCCACACCTGTTTTATCAGGAGAAAATGAAAACAGGGAATACGGGGAAAACGAAGGAAATACCAAAAATTATAGAATGCTTAAAGAAAAATTGGACAGCATGCCGCGTCTTAAGTTGACTCAAAAATCCAATTTTGGAGTAAATAAATACGAATGGGTATATAAAAACGGAACCGTTTTTGAAAACGTTACTCTTGGCGAAAATGAAAATGAAAACAATCTTGATGAAAATGAAAACAAAAATGAAATAAACGATGAAATAAACAGTTTAATTAAAGATAAAAGTGAAGCACCTAAAAGTAAAAGTACGTATATAAAAGCAAGGGTTTTTATGCCGACCGTATATGATATGAGAAAAGAAAATCTTATTACCGAAACGGAAGACCAAGGCGATGACGGGACGTGTTGGGCGTATTCTACTTCAAGTGCAATCAGTTCCGTAATTCTTAAAAACGGCTTGGAAAATTATATACCGATTTCGGATGAAGAATTATTAAATCTTACTGATAAAGAAAAGCTGAAACTTGCAGATATTTCGGAAAGCCATATGGTTTGGTTTACGAAGAAAACGATAACGGACAATAGAAGTGATGGAACTTTCGGAGACGGAATATATCACGAAGACCCGTGGAACGACGGTGCAACGGATCTTGAAACCGCAAATTCTTTAACGAGATGGTGCGGACCAAAATTTGAAGATGAAAGCGAACAGTTGGACGAATCCGATTCGGAATGGGATGTTTATCCGGAATCTATGAGGTATATTTCAGAATGTCTAGTTCAGGAAATTCGAGAAATTTATAAACCGACTAAAAATGATATAAAAGAAGAACTGTTTTTGAGAGGTTCCGGAACTATAACATATATTTCGGACTCGGACGGATATTATGATGCGCTAAACGGTGACAAAACATATTATCTGCCATATGAGTCAGATAATTGGGATGCATTTCACCGTGTTGTTTTAATCGGTTGGGACGATAATTATCCGGTCGAGAATTTTAAAGTGAGACCTAAAAGACCGGGTGCCTGGCTTGCAAAAAACAGCTGGGGAAAAGACTGGGGAGATGAGGGTTGTTTTTGGATTTCTTATGAAGAAAAATCTTTGCAAGATTTTTTATGCTACGGAGTCGTTCCTCGTGAAACTTTTGATAAAAATTATCAATACGACGGAAACGGATATAATTATTTTTACGAGGAAGGAAAAGGACTTCCGGTAATAGGAGCAAATGTGTTTAAAGCCGACGGATACGAAATATTAAAAGCGGTATCGTTTCATACAACACAACCGAATACGTATTACAATGTAAAAATTTATGTAAATCCCGATTTAAAAAACGAAGTGCCAATAGGAAAAATATTGGAGTGCGAAACTTCTGGGTTTATAAAACACAAAGGTTATTATACGATACCCATTGAAGAAGTTTACTTGGAAAAAGGGGACTATTTCTCAGTTGTATTGACCCAAATATGTGAAACGGATACAGCTTCTCTTTGCGGAGAAGACGAAAATACAATACATTCATCGAAAGAAAATCAAAGTTTTTTGTATTACAATAAAGAATGGGTGGATTTAAACAAAATAGGTTATAACAACATTTGCATAAAAGCTTTTACAAAAGTAGACGACTACAACACTCTACATGCCAAATATAGAGAACTTGAATTTGAAGCGGACAGATTTGTAAAAAATCTGTTGGAATTTTGTGATACGGAAGAAGAAAAAAATCAGTGCATAAACATAAGAAACTCCGTATACGAAATGACGGGAAACTATATGATTACATATTCGGAAACTGAAAATTATAGAAACTACTTGAGAGGATTAAACGACATAATTGAGCCGAAATACTACAAAATAAATTACGAGCCAAATGTACTCTACGGATTGGTAGAATGCCCTAAAAATGAAACTGTTGAGTTTGGAGAGTTTTTTAGCCCGAAACCACCCATAAAAAAAGAAAACGGAATCGGTTTTCTGGGATGGTCGGCTCACGACACATATAACCCTCACAATATAAATTATGAAATGTACATAACACAAAACTATACATTGTATCCCGTCATGTTTTATTTAACAGATTTAAACAACGATGAAGAAAGCAACATAGTCGATGTTATAATTTTATTGCAATATGTCTCAGGCATAGGAGACTACGCAGGCATCTCGGAAGAATATATGGCGGAATATGTGGATTTCAACGGAGACGGATGCGTAAATATAATAGACGTAATTCTTTATCTGAAGAATATATAAGAATACAAATGAAAATATTCGAAGAATATTTTCATTTGTTTTTTTCATTGTTGCTTTTAGTTAATTTTTTAGTATTAATTTTTTAGTATTAATTTTTTTAGAACCTTTTTTTAATATAAATCTCTTAGTTTTTCCGGAATTCCCGGCGGTTTCGGTTTTGGAAGCATGTTTATGAGTTTCATTAAAATTTCTTCCGTTCCGGTTCCATCGAGAGTTGACATTATATACTCTACTCCGGAAATTTCGGAAAAGTCGTCTCTGTCCGATTTGTTTGCAACGATTATTATCGGAAGTTCTATATTTTGTTCTATATCTTTTGCCAAATTTAACTGATCTTCCACTAAATAACCGCAGCTTTGGCTAGGGTCAATTATGAACAAAACGACCGCATCAAGTCTGGTTAAAGCCGTTATTGCCTGAAGTTCGATTTCGTTTCTCTCAAATATTGGACGGTCGAGCAATCCGGGTGTGTCGAGAATTTGATACCTTAATTTTTCGTGTTCGAAATGTCCGACCAAAAGTCCTTTCGTTGTGAAAGGATATGTTGAAATTTCCGGTTTTGCTGTTGAAACTAAAGAGACGAAACTCGATTTGCCGACATTTGGAAAACCCGCTACAATAATTGTAGGCTCTTCTTTTACATCGGGAAGTTTTCGCAATTTGTTTCTTGCTTCATTTAAAAATTCCAAATCTTTTTCAACCGAATAAACAACGGAACTGATTCTACCCATCGCTTCTCTTCTAATTGAATCCGGATCTTGAGATTTTCTTAATCTTCCGACAAAATCACGGGACAGAGAATGAATTTTGGAAGCCGCCCAATCAATTTGACCAAGCGACTTTTTAAGTTCGTCAATTCCGACTAAAATATCGACAAGATCTGCATAAAATAAAGAAATCGAATCCAAATTCGGATACATCCTTACGATATTTTTCATATTGTCCGTTAAAATATTGGCCGACGTCAAAACCATCGACTCGTTTGCATCCCGCCTGGATGCAGGTCCCGTTATTTCTTTTCCCATCATGGCACGAGTTCCGCGACTAAAAGCTTTATCAAGCAATTCCTGGGATGTCGGAACCGTTTTTAATTTTTCAAAATACATAAAAATCACCTACGCTATGAAAAAGACTTATGAATATATTTATATTTGTATTTAAATTTGCGGTTTTTCAAAACCGCAAATTTAAAGGAAACCGGGAAATGAATTTTGTAGAAAGATAAAAAACGGGAGAAATGTCGGTTTAAAAATAATAAAATGTCGGTTTAATTTCGGATTAAAAAACGCCGATATTAGAAACAAATCTTAAAAAATATAAAAAAAATCAAAAATAAAAAAATCAAAAAAAAAATCAAAAAAAACCAAAAAAATAAAAAAATCAAAAAAACCAAAAATAAAAAAAAAATCAAAAATAAAAAAAGAAACCGGCTCCAACGGAGCCGGTTTTGAAAATCAATCTATGACAGATTTTCAAGTATTATTTTCAATTATAAAAAAGTCTTAAAAAAATCGGCGAAGCCGATTTTTTTCTTTAATCCGTTCCCAGGAAGGACCTGAGCATCGGATGCATTTCCGACAATTGTTCTTTTGCAAGTTCTTCATACAATCTGTATACGATACTTACGGTCAAAAGCAAACCTGTTCCGCCTGCGTATCCTACAGTTCCCAAAAGGCTTGAAAACAGTGTTAAAAGTCCTATGAATACACCGCCTATTATTGTTACTTTAGGAATGTACCTTTGCATAACTTTTTCAATTGAACCTATGTTTCTTCTGAATCCAGGAACTTGCATTCCCGACCTGAATATTTTTTCTGCTGTTGATTTTGCACCCATTCCGGTCGTTTCCACCCAGAACAAAGCAAACAGAGCACCGCCTACAACCAACATAAACGCATCAATTCCGATGTGAAGGATTATTTGCCAAGTTGCAGGAGCTGCAACGCCCATCGCACCGAAGTTTTGTGCAACAAGTGAAGGAATCCAGTCGGAGGGACCGTTTATCGGTGATAAATAATACATTATCCCGTTTACAGGTGTAGAGCCTACAAATTCTCCCAATACATATATTCCTCTGCTTGAAAGAATTGTTCCTATCAATTGAATGTTGGCCTGAAGTGCACGAACAAGAATCATGGGCAAAACTGAAGCGTAAATCAATTTTACTGGGAATTTTCCTCTTGCACCTTTAACTGCCGAGTGAGAAAGCGGAATTTCAATTCTTACACTCTCTACATAAACGACTGCAAGGAAAATGATTACTGTGCTTATAAGCGACAAAAGGCCGGCATTTATCAAAATGTACATTATTCCGTTTGAAAACAACTCGCCTTCCATAATTAAATTGATCCATTTCGGAATCAAACCGATTGGAAGTCCATCGCTGCCCGGAAGCCAGTTAATAAGACCGGTTATAATCTGTTGAGAAACCCCGGCTACAATGAAAAGACTGATACCGGAACCGATTCCCCATTTGGAAATAACTTCATCCATGAACATTATTAAAATACCGCCTATTACAATCTGAATGAACAGAAGTAATGTAATGACGGCAGGACTTACGCCGAGCAATTGAGCCAAGTTTGCGTCGGGAGTTATAAACCCTAACAACTGCGGCAAAGTTTCAAGAACTATCATAACTAAAACTAAAAACTTTTGCGCACCTTGGAAATATGCCTGATCTTGAGGATTTGACAAATCAAGTTTTACGATTCCGCCTCCAACAAGAAGTTGCAAAATGATAGATGCGGTGACTATCGGACCAATACCTAAAACTATTATTGACCCGGTCGCTCCCGCAAAGAAAGCGCGATATGCTTCAAAAAGATCGATCGATTCTGCAGACATTCCGAAAAGCGGCACGTTTGATAAAATGAAATAAAGTGCCAAAATCGCAAGAGTCCAAAAGACTTTCGTCTTAAAAGGCAATTGTTTTTCGGGCTTCGAAACAGCAGGCAGTCTGCTAAAAAAGGGTTCCATTACACTTCTAAAACTCATATAAATACCCGACTAAAATTTAAGTAAAACTGCAAAAACTTTTAAGTTTTAAAATTTTAAATTTTTTTTATTTAGATTTTTAAAATTTTTAAAAAGTTCCTTAAAAGTTTCTGCAGAACAAATTAAAAGGCATTGAAAATTCGAATATTAAAATTATTCGAATTCTTCATCACCGGAGACTATACATTCTCCACCGGCCGCTTCTATTTTTTCAATGGCCGATGCGGAGAATTCCGATGCCGTGACACGAATTTTATTCGATACGTATCCCGAGCCAAGAACTTTGTCAATTCCTATACTGTCAAGATCGACAATGTATATATCGTCTTCTTTAGATATATAATCTGCTTCCGCTTCACAAAGGAACGAAACAAGTTCGTCAAGCTCGCCGACATTTACGACTGAAACGTGGCGGACTGCAGATTGAGGTAATGTAAATCCTTTTTCGATATAACCTTTTCTGTAGCCCCCTTTCATCGCACGAACAAAATGGTGTTTGTTGGAACCAGCACGACCGCGACCTCCGCGATTTCCTGCACCGCGTCTGTTTTTGTGAGTACCGCCGCCACAAGTTCTCGAACCTCTGTATTTTTTCGTATTGATATGTGCCATTTTGATACACCTCATCTCATTTTATGAAGAAGAACTGAGATATCTTCTCCGTGATTTCCTAAAACACCGCCTTGCTGAACTGTTCTTTTAATTCCTGCATGGCCTTTTCTCGGCGGGTGCAATCTGAAGACAGGTTTTAACAACGGCACATCTTTAATCGAAACGTCTCCGTTGGAAATAGCTTCCGCCAACGATCCGAAATCGCTGTATTCCGTGTTTTCGGAAATATATTCGTTTGTAAGTCTTTCTCCGCCTTCAAGTCTTCCTCTGTTTTCAAGCAATGCTGCAATTTGTTCAGAGCCGACTTGACCGTAAGCGATGTAATCTTTAGATTTTAAAATCATTCCTTTGTAAACATCGTTTTCCGGCAAAAGCACACAGTGATTGACTTTGTGGAGACGAAGCATTTTTAACGTATCCTCAATTTCTTTTCTGACTTTTGCGGATCCGCGTATACGAATTACGGCGTACATTACGATACACCTCCGGTTTTCGGTTTTCTCATCGTATTGATATTGTCAAGTGCTACAAGCGTTGCTTTTGCAAAGTTTAAAGTCGTTCTTGTAGTTCCGAAAGTCTGTGTCCAAACGTCTCTAATGCCTGCTTTTTCCAACACTTTTTTAGCTGTGTCGGCCGCTGCAATTCCAAGACCTCTTGGAGCCGGAATGAGTGTAACAGTTACACTTCCTACTTTGCCGCTTACTTCATAAGGAACCGTATGCTCTTTTCCGCATGCACATTCCCATGAACCGCAACCTCTTTGAATCTTTTTGATGTCGAGTTTTGCAGCCGCAATCGCTTTTTTAATAGCGTTTCCGACTTGAACGTCTTTTCCTTGACCAACGCCAACAAAACCGTCACCGTTTCCGATAATTACGGTTGCTCTAAACTTTACACGACGACCCGAGTCGGTCATCCTTTGAACCATGTTTATGTCCAATACTTCGTCTGTTAAATCCGGAAGTAAAATATCAACGATTTCAGGTTCTCTTAAAGGAAAACGGGATGCTAAAGCTTCATCCATAGTCGTAATTTCCCCGCTTGCAACAAGCTCTCCGAGTCTTGTTCTTGGGGTCCACTCATCACCTAAATATGCCATTTATGATCACCTGTACTCCGCAATTATATTTTCCTTGGCCGTTTCAAAAACGGACGAGATATCTCTATCATTGTATTCGGCGGAATCTTTACCGCTTATGCGTTCATCCGACGGGAAAACTGACGAATCGTGCGGAACATCCACACCTGAGTCGACAATTCCTTTCAATGCGGCATAAATTCTGGAACCGTGCGTAGATGAATGAAGACCTATGTCCGCAATTCCTTCTTCGTATCCGCTTTTAAGACATCTGTAACCGAAAAGAAGTCCGGTCAAATATGCTGCTGTTGTATTTCCGGTCGGCCCCGTATATCCGAATTTCCCAAGCTCGGTCGAGATGGCTGAAACATATGTTACATCGCCGACCGGAGTTGGGGCTATAAGCTGGATTTGGGTGTTTCTTGTGCTTTTGCGCACAACTATTCGGTCCCTCTTTGAAATGATTAGAGAAAGACGGGTGTGGTAATTGGTTTTCCCTTCTTTTCTTCTTCTCATGGGAACCTTATATCTTGGTCCTGTTGCCATAACTAGCTCCTCAACTTAAATTATTTAATTTAAACCTGTAAATAAAAAATATTAATTTTTTTGTATTTTATATTTTAAGATTTTTATTTAAGAACTTTATCATTCTTTGTTTAAAGCATCGATTTGCGCTTTAAGGTGTGCTACGTTTCTGAATTCTCCGCCTTTTGCTTTTCTGTAGAATTTGCAATAGACGGTTTTGTCAATGGTTCCGTCTGCACGGCACTCTTTTAAATACTTTCTTTGAGCTCTGATTTTTTTCATCCATTGCTCTTTGCTGTTTGTACGAGCGCCTTTTGCTCCTTTTCTGGAACCGTGGCCTTTTCTGTGACCGTATTTTCGTTTTGCATCCAAAACTCTGGCACGACCGCGGCTTACGCCTTTTACGCGCTTTTCTTTGATCACGCCTTCATTTATAAGATCGCGGATATCTTCACGAGTAATTGCACCTGAGATTTGTTCGGACGCTTCCGGATTCATCCAGACACGACCAAGACCGCAATCCAAAACTTTGGCTGCAAGTTTTTTCTGGTTTAAAAGATTAGCCATTCAAATCACTCCTTTTTGGACGGGTTTAAAACCTTAATACCAAATTCGGCCGCTCTTTCTTCAATCATTGCTTTTTTACGAGCACCAACCTTTGAACCGATACGAATTGCTTCATATTCCGAGTCAACCAAAACGAGTTCATCCGGATTGTGAATAAGAATTTCGTCATATCCCGAAGGATGAAGACCTCTTACTGCAACCGGAGTTCTGTATCCGACTTTAACGGTCGGACCTTTGCTTACGATTCCTCGTCTTTGTTTACTTTGAAGTCCTCTCGGTCTTCTCCAGCTCGGACTTAAGCGTTTGAAAGCCGTATAGCAGTATCTGTTGAATGCAGGCTTCTTTCTTTTTTGAACTTTGCGGACATTGAAAAGACGGCGAAATTCAGAAGACTGTTCCGAAGAAACTTCATATTCTATTGAATTTTCATCACTCATTTAAATCACCTCATTTCTCCACAACATAAATTCCGTCTTGGAATACACGCGGATCAAATCTTTTAATTCTGCATCTCTGTTCGATATTTGCCGTTGTTTGACCGACATCTTCTTTATTGATTCCGGAAACGGTAACGGTATTTCCGCTGATTTTAACTTCTGTATCCCCAACAATTTTTGCGATACGATCAGCTTTTTCACCAAGGAAATTTCCGATAATAAATTTTTTGCCGTCAACTTTAGTCTGCATCGGAAAGTGAGAATATACAATCGTCATTTTGTATTCGAAACCGCTTGTGACACCCACAATCATATTATTCATATGAGATGCAAAAGTTCCGACCATCGATTTATATTTGCGTTTCGAAGACGATGTGTCTATAACAATTGAATCGGGATGAACTTCGACATCGATTCCGGGATAGTAAAACTCCCTTGTAAGTTCTCCTTTGGGCCCTTTGACTTTCATTATATGATTTTCATATGAAACGGTTACATCCGGCAAAATCTCTACTGTTTTTTGAAATTCCGACATTTAAATCACCTAAATCAACCTAAAATCAATACACGTAAGCCAAAAGTTCTCCACCTACATTCATTTCAATAGCTTCCGCGTGAGATATGACACCTTTTGAAGTAGTCAAAATCAAAACACCGAAGTTTTTTGCAGGCAGGAAAGACTTTTCCCACTTTTCAATATCTTTTACAGAAACGGCATATCTCGGTTTTACAGCACCGCAGACGTTTATTGAGCCGGACAACATAACTTCATAGAGTCCGCCTTTTCCGTCATCGATATATTCAAACGATGAAATATATCCGTTTTGTTTCATTACATTTAAAACATTACCTATAATCTTTGATGCCGGACGGACAACACACATCGGTTTTCCGACATTTTCGGCATTTTTAATAGTCGATAATGCATTAGCGAGAGGATCTAACAATACCATAATAATACCTCAGCTGAACTTATTAAAGCCCATTTTCGGAGCGACTTCGCGGAAACAGTGTCTGCACAAGTATATTCCGTACTTTCGTACGATAGCCTGTTTTCTTCCGCAGCGTTTACATTCGCTTGCGCCTCTTCCGAATCTTTTTTTAGTCTGTACCATTTTAAATGACCTCCACGTTGTAGTTGTCTTCGAAGAAACTAATTGCTTCTTCACGAGTCATCCTGTGACTTCCCGGTATTTTTCTTCTGGCGATGCGCCTTTTGGCAATCCTTGCACCCGGTCTTTTAAGAACGGCAACTACGTCCATTCCGAAAACACCGATGTTCGGATCATATTTCATACCCGGAAAATCCGTATGCTCTTCAATACCGAAGGAGACATTTCCTGTGGCATCAAACTGGGAGCTGTTAAGAGTATTACCGATAATCTGAAGACTTGTTTCGAGGAAATTCTTCGCATTTTCTCCTCTCAAAGTAACTTTGCATCCGATCGGCTCTTTTTTACGAATACCGAATGCAGGTGCAGTCATTTTCGCGAATGCTCTAATGACTTTCTGCCCGGTAATTTGTTCGAGTATGTTTTCTGCATCAACCAAGTGTTGGCCGCTTTCTCCAACACCCATATGGACAACTACCTTATCAACTTTAGGAGATCTCATCGGGTTTTTTTCCGAATTTGTCATAAGTTTATTCTCCCTGTGTTTCTATTTCAGGACTGTCCTCACCGATTACAAAAACATAGTTTTCAATAGTTTCGTATTCCTTACCAGAATTTTCGGAAGTAACCAAAACCATGTTGTTTTTTGAACTTCGAATGATTGCTATATCCTTTATTCGTCCTACATCTCCGTTGTGACGACCGCCGGTAATCATTACAAGATTTCCGATCTTATATTCATACTTTTCAAGAATTTCCTTTTCAGGAACTGAAAGTTTGAGAGTATCTTTCGTCTTGTAATCGTTTGAACCGAGGATATTTGTTCCGTCATTTAGGTTCAGTTGGACAAGACCGCCTTTTACGGTAGTCTTATTAAGAACTTTACAAAGTTTCCATTTTGCATCTTCTTTGCTTATTGGATTTAAGTAAAGACGACCTTTGGAATCTTGTAAAACACGATAATATCGGTCTTCGTCGGGAATTGATACCACGTCGAATAAACCGACCGGAAACTTCAGACTTTTTCTGACTTTTCCGTCTACTAATATTTTACCTTCCGACAGTACACGAACTGCTTCTTTTGCAGTATCTACTACTTTTAACAAGTCTCTAATAACTAATATAAGAGGGATACTGCTTTTCTTGTTGTGCGGACCGGGTGCTGTAGCCGTTACCCATTTGTTAGTTTTCTTGGGAACTCTTCGACCTGTAGGCATTGACATTCTTTTTTGGTGCATTCAAATCACTCCTTGTTTCCTCTAATTGCAGCTTCTCTTTTTTTATCCTTCAATTCAAGTTTCGTAATTCTTACATTTGAAGGGGAAACCGGTCTTAAAATCTCTGTTCCGTCTACTTTTGTAACGATTACGCCTTGAATCGTGATACACATTCTTTTAAGATCAACCGATTCTACACGACCCGAAACGCCTGCAAAGTCTCCTCGCATGACAGTTACTGTGTCACCGACAACGACCGGAGCGCTTCTTGTGTTGTATTTAGCTGAAAGTTCGGGACTGAGTCTTGCACCCATAAATTTTTGGCGAGTATGAAGGGGCGCGTTAAATCTCGCTTTTCTTTGTTTTCTTGGTTGTTTAGATTTAAACATAAATTATCCACCTCAGATAACAATGGAAGCGGTTGTTCCTATTCTCGGAAATCTTTCCGCCGCCTCTTTGGCAACCGGACCTTTAATATCCGTTCCTTTAGGAACTCCTGACTCGTCTACGATTACAACTGCGTTGTCTTCAAATGAAACGCGGAGACCGTCCGGTCTTCTAATACTTTTCTTTTGACGAATAATAACTGCGGTCGTAATTTGTTTTCTCATCTCAGGCGTTCCTTTTTTAACGGATACGTAACAAATGTCGCCAACACCTGCTTTCGGGTATCTGTTTTTGACACCTCTGTATCTTTTAACCGAAATTATTTGAACAACTTTTGCGCCTGTATTATCTACACAATCCAATAAAGCACCGGTATTTAATGCACGCGGAACGTTTGAGCGAATTCCCTTCATTCGGAAGCCCCCTCAACTTTTACAACGACAAACGACTTTGTTTTGCTTAAGGGACGACATTCGGTAATAGTTACGACGTCGCCTTGTTTTGCATTTAAACATGGCGGGTTGTGTGCGTGCATTACGGTACGACGCTTTTCGTATCTGTTATATTTTGTAACCGTTGCTTGGTGTTGCCTTTCGATTACAACTGTTTTATCCATTTTGCTGCTTATCACGGTTCCGATAAGTGTTTGTCCGCGAACGGACAATTTACCGTGAAAAGGGCAATTTATATCATTACATTCATGTTCCGGTAAAGGAACATTTAATCCGATATCTTTTGACATAACTGAAGCCTCAATTTCTGAATTTTCTTAAATTTTTTATCCTGTTTATCCGATTTTGGGGTTGTGAGAGCAATATATTTCCTTGTATTGTAACGGATATGCGGCCTGTTTCCGAGTTTTCCGGGAGTTTGAATGTGAATTCAGTCCCGGACTTCGGAACTGTTCTCAAGAAACCGGAAACTGTTTCGATTTGTAACGTATTTTTAGTCTCGTCAACGACGACACCGGACAAATCATTAAACGAAGGATCTTTAGGTCGTTTCGCACAAACAAAAAGACCGATGAGCTCGTGAAACGGCAAAATTTCAGGAGTTATCGAAATTTCATTTCCGTTTTCATTAACATTCATTTAAAAACCTCCGTTACGATTTATCATTATTACAAATATAGTCCAATTTACTATCTAATTATCTGATTCCTGATTGTGTTTCTGTTTGAATTGTTTTTATTCGTGCAATTGTTTTTTTAATTTCATTAATGCGACCGGGGTTTTCAGGTGCACCGCCGGCTGCCGTTAATGCTCTTTCACGAACAAGCTCGTTTTTGAGCTTTTTCAATTCGTCGTTTCTTTCGTTTTTTGACATTTTACGAATATCATTTGTACGAAGGATTGCCATAATTACTTCTCCTTGTGAACTCTGGCCATTGGATGCCAATAATCGTAGTTATCATGTTTGTGCTGCCAAACGCCGTCAACGAGTCTTCTAACTTCATTGTCTTCGGAATCTTCGACTACAATAATGTCGGATTCGTCGCCTGTTGAAGTTTCGGCCTCGACTTCTGATACATCGTCTGCATCTTCTTCGTATGCTTTTTGTTCTGCTTCGGCTTCAACCGTTTCAGCTTTTACTTCATCCGAATCAATTTCTTCTGCGACAACCGCTTCAGCTTCAACTTCCGTTTCAGCGCCAACTGTTTCGGATTCCGCTTCAGGTGATACGATGTTTTCCATTTCAAACGCGTCAGGGAGAACGGCACCCGGAGGTACAATTCTTACTTGACAGCCAATTGTTCCGAGTTTTTTAACCGCAACTGCGTAACCGACATCAACGATTTCGCTTGACGGGTGTCCGGAGTGTTTTATGTATCCGTCGATAAACTTCTCAACACGTGATCTTGCACCGGTAAGTTTTCCGGAAATTACAATTTCACAGCCGAGCGCACCTGATGCCATTATAGCACGAAGTGTGTTTGTTCCCGCTTTTCTGAAATACCAGCCTCTTTCAATCGATGTTGCAAGGCGGTTTGCCATAATTTGCGCGTTCAATTCGGACTTTTTAATTTCCTGTGCGTTTATTTGCGGATTATCGATTTCGAATTTTTCACCGATATCTCTGGTTAATTTTCGGATAACTTTTCCGGCACGACCGATTACCATTCCCGGTTTTTCCGCATAAACGGTAATTTGTGTACCCATCGGAGTACGGCTTATATCCATTCCGCCATATCCCGAACGACCGAGTTCTTCTGCGAAAAACTCATCCAAAGATGACTTTGTATAACCTTCTTTTACAAACTTCTTTTCAACAGACATGATTATTGCACCTCGCTTAAAATCATTTCAATATTTACTGTTGTCGTGTTTTTAGGAGATGCTCGTCCGCGAGCTCTTGGGTACATTCCGCGAATAACCCTTCCTCTGTTTGCACGAGTTGAGGAAATGTACATTCTTGACGGTTCAAGTCCTTTGTACTCGGCGTTGTTTTCAGCATTTCTAAGAAGCTTTAAAACTTCGGCCGCCGCAAGGACAGGATATCCGCCTGCTGCCATCCCTTTTCTGTGTGCCGTTTTATCATTATGTCTTTTGTACGGAACAGCTTGTTCCATTTTTACTACCTGTTCCAAAAAAGATCTTGCTTCATCGACTTTCATGCCTTTTATGTGATGGCATATTTCTCTTGTCTTTTTAAACGAGATATGTAATTCCGAGGCCATCGCTTTTGATTCCGTATCTTTGTCTGACGGCATTGCATAATTTAATCTTCCCATAAATTAACACCTCATTTCAACGGAACGAATTTGCTCGATCTGGTTGCACCGACTCCTGCGCTTCCGTGGTTTACACGTCCGCGTGTAGGAGCGAATTCGCCGATTCTGTGACCGACCATTTCGGGTTGCAACGAAACGTTTACGAATTTTTGTCCGTTGTATACCGATATGGATTTTCCGATCATTTCAGGAAGAATCAAAAGCGAACGGTTGTGCGTTCTGACCGATTTTCCGGCTTTCATATCATCGAGAATTTTTTGTTGAAGATCAGAAAATCCTCTTTTAAGCGTTCTTCTGTCACGTGAAGGAAGAAGTTCAGCAAATTCTTCTATTGAGAGTTTCTGAAGCTCAGCAATTGTTTTGCCTCTGTAAGTATATTCTCCCTTACGTTTGGGTAATCTTGTGTTTACATTTCTTGCCATATTTACTTCACCTCATCCTCAGCGTTTCTTACCCGTCCTTCTTGCGGCGATGTGACCTACTTTTGCACCCGGAGGAGCGTTTCTGCTTACAGTTGTTCCTCTGCTCGGATGTTGTCTGTTACCTCCACCGAAGGGGTGATCTCTCGGGTTCATTGCAACTGCTCTGACACGAGGGTAACGGGTTGCTCTAACTTTCATTTTATAAAATCTCTTTCCGGCTTTTAGGAAAGGTTTTTCTGTACGACCGCCGCCTGCAACGATTCCTATTGTTGCACGGCAGTTCGGATTAAACCATTTCAAAGCGCCTGATGCCATTTGAACTGAAGTTCTGTCTTCTTCGTGTGCCACAACGGTTGCGTAAGTTCCGGTTGAACGAACGAATTTTCCGCCGTCCATCGGTCTTCCTTCTAAATTGCACACTTGAACCCCTTCCGGAATTTTGTAGAGAGGAAGAATATTACCGCTCTTAATTTCGGCATCGGGTCCGCACATTACATCTGCTCCGACAGAAATTCCTTCTGTCGCAACAAGATATTGCTGCTCTCCGTCTTCGAATCTGACTTTAATAATCGGAGCCGCTCTTGCCGGGTCGTGTTCAATGTCGATTACTTTTGCAACAATTGTATCTTCCAAGGAAGATTTCGGGTGCATAAGTTCCGCTTTATACTTATGAGAAGGTGCTCTGAATTTCGGGGAGCCTTTACCTCTTCTTTGTGAAATAATACGTTTTCCCATAAAACCACCTCATGCAAGTCCCAGTCTGGTTGCAATTTCGTGTGCGGCATCAGACTTTTTAAATGTAATTATTGCTTTTTTAAGACCGTTCATAGTCGTCATTGTATTAACGGAAGCGACTTCAAATCCGTAAAGATCTTCAATGTCTTTTTTGATTTGCTTTTTGTTTGCTCTGAAATCGACAATAACTTGGAGCTTGCCTTCTTCCATTAAATTCATTGCTTTTTCTGTAATAAACGGATATTGTACTACATCCTTCATTCAAAACCACCTCTGTTAAGAGCTTCTATTGCGGATTTGGTCCAAACTGTCAAGCGACCTGCGTGTGTTCCGGGTGCGAGCAATTCGGCGTTCAAATTGTAAACGGTAGAAACGTCAACACCGGGCAAGTTTCTTGCGGCCAACATTGCTGCGCATTCTGATCCTGTTACAACGAGAATACTCTTTTTGTGTTTGTATTTACGTCCTCTTGTTTTTCCGCGTCCTGCACGTATTTTGCGTCCGTGTTTTGCACGAAGAATGTCGTCGTAAACGCCTACCGCTTTTAAGAAAGCAACGACGTCTTTTGTTTTGTTTAGATTTTCAAATGCATCTTCCGCAACTACCGGGAAGCAGTCTCCACCGAAAATATGACCTCTCATAATTACGAGATCTTCGTTTGCGGTTGCCGCAATTGCGGATCTTATTGCCAAACGTCTTTCTTTTTTGTTAATTTTCTCGGTATAATCTTTTTCGGGTTTTGGAGGATGTGCACGTCTTCCGCCGACAGCCGACGGGATACGAGCCGCTTTTGAGCTGTTTACGATACGGGGAACGTGTGATGCGCCGCGACCTGAACCCCAGCCTCTGGCTGACGTTTGCATTCCTGCGTAAAGGGTCGGGCCGTAGGGTTGTCTTCTTGCCGCTTGGGCTGAATGGACCGCTCTTTTAATCAAATCCGGGCGGTAAGATTCCAAAAATACCGGCGGCAATTCTATATCGTCTATTGCGTTTCCGGACAAATCAAAAACTTTAGTTTTAATCATGTTTCATCTCACCCCTGCTGCGATTGCACGTTTACGTGAAGAATCTTCGGCTCTCCAAGCGGTGCTTTTTTGTATCTGATCGGGTCGCGTATTCTGATAAGACGTTTTGACGGGCCGGGGACGCTTCCTTTAATAAGGATATAATCGCCGCTTACTTCTCCGTAATTTATAATTCCGCCTTTCGGTGTGATTTCAGAACCGTCTGTTCCGATTTTCAAAATTCTTTTGTTGTATTCCGTTCTTTGGTGATATCCGGTTTGACCGAGCTGCGGTGTAATCCAAAATACGCGGCGTACACCACGAGGTCCCAAGTTTCCGATTTGACGAAGACTTCCCTGTCTTGAGTGTTTGTTTTTCATCTTTTGGATACCCCATCTTTTTACCGGACCTTGTGTTCCTTTACCTGTAGTAATTGCTGCCGTATCTACAACATCTCCGACTTTGAATATGTCGGAAAATGAGACGGATTGTCCGAGAATAGATTTTGCGTATTCGAATTTTGCGGAAACATCAGTTCCGCTGATTCCCGATTCCATTACATCGGGGACCTTTTTGGGAAGCGCCGAAACTTCTTTTGGAGAAGTGTATGTAATAACTTTTATATCGGTTACGTTTCCGCTTTCGATAAGCGCTTCGATTTCACTAAATCTTTCTTCTTGTTTGTCAGATTTCGGAACAGTCAATCTTCTTGAGAGTTCCTTTTGGAAATTGCTTGCCCAAACTTCAGTTCCTGCTTCTTCGCCGAAAGGCGTTTTAACATAAGCACGAATTGCTGCAACATGGATTGCCGGCGTTTCTATAATAGTTACCGGAACCGAAATTTCCGCACCTGCAGTTAAGCTTTTCTTGGCATCGTCGATCATAATTACATGAGTCATGCCAGCTTTATAACCTGCAAACGACTGCAATTTCGGCTGTCCTTCTTGTTGTGGCCAAGAGTTGAATCTTGGAATATGGCTGCTTGCTCTTTTCCGCGGACTGAAACCTCTAGACCCTCTAACCGGTCTGTGAATCTTTGCCATTTTTTTACTCCTGAATTGTTATCATATCTACCGGGAGTAAAAACAACTGATAAAAAAATGTCAGTAACAATAAAATATACCACACCAAAAAACAAAAACACATGAATAAAATAAAACGTTTGAAAACGAAATCAAATAAATCAATCAAACAATCAAACAATCAATGAATCAATCAAACAATCAAACAATCAATGAATCAATCAAACAATCAATGAATGAATAAATAATTAAATGAATGATTAAATGAATCAATCAAACAATCAAATATCAAACAAATGAATGAATGAATCAAACAATGAATGAATCAAAGATTAAAGTTGAAACGCAAATTAAGAACGCAATGTTCATTAACTTAAACGTTAGAGGCACAAAATTGAAAAATCGGAAAAACCGAAATTAATTTAATGCATTAACTTTACAATTTATTCATGCCGTTAATTGGCGAATATTTACTTATCGACTACGAAAACACTAACATTTTTGCACTCCCGAAAAATCGGGACGGGCATTCTTGAATTGGCCCAAGCACATTATGTTGTTCCTACAATTCTCACCGGATAATTATTTACCGCCATACCTTCAAAACTCGCCGATTTTATTTTGCGAATATTAATTAAAGATACAGCTTGTAAAGTAACTGTTGAAAGTGAGTAAACATATATAAAGGTTTCCTAAAAATCCTAAAATTTGGATTGAAATAGAGAATAAAACAAAAAAACAACGGAAATTAATAAGAATAAAACGGAACTACCGTTAAAATCCTAAAAATGAATAAAACGAATCCCGGGAAAATCCTAAGAAGGTGCCGCACCGCAAAAAATAAAAAACGCAGCAGCCGTTAAAATCTTAAAAAATAAAAAACGCAGCAACCGTTAAAATCCTAAAAATAATAAAACGTAGCAACTGTTAAAATCCTAAAAATTAGAAAAACAAACCCTGGAAAAATCCTAAGAAGGCGCCGCGCCGCAAAAAAAAACGAAACAACCGTTAAAATCTCAAAAAGAATAAAACGAAACAACCGTTAAAATCTCAAAAAGAATAAAACGAAACAACCGTTAAAATCCTAAAAAAGAATAAAACGTGGCAACCGTTAAAATCCAAGTTTGGAGAGTAAGAATAAAATAACAAAAAAGAATAAAAAACAGAAATGAAAATGAAAATAAAATGAGGAGAAAAAGAAAATGAAAAAGAAAAAAAGCCCGGGTAAAAATTTGCGTTCGCAAATTTTTATTTAAAAATTGTTGAAAAAACGGCGCAAAGCGCCGATTTTTTGTTTTCTCAAACGGATTTGAGATAAATAATTACATCTACGATATCGACTTTTCCGTCACCGTCAAGGTCTGCTCCTTTGGCAACCATTTCTTCGTTTGAAAGATTACCGAAAACACCAACCTTTGATGTATATTGCAAAAGAACGATAACATCTCTTATACTCGCCGGTTTATCGTCTTCGATGAGTTTCGGCAATGCTTTGTATTGTGCTCTAAGAGTAAAATTCTTATTGACGACAAAAACATTACCAACCGGTTTTCCGTTAGAAGTCCAACATTCAAATAAGTAGCCGCGTTTGTACGAGTGATCAAAATTTTCAGGAATTCTAAACACGTTTCCGCTTTCAACGGAATACCTGTCCAATTCTTTGTTGCCGTTCATGAATTTTACTGCAAATTTAACCGGAACTACAGGTTCTGAAGGTTCTGTTGGAATTGTGGGAATTACAGGGTCAACAGGACCTGTAGGAATTGGAGTTGGAGTGGGGGTTGGAGACGGGGAAGGAGTTGGGGTTGGAGTAGGAGTTGGAGACGGGGAAGGTGTGGGGTTGGAGACGGGGAAGGAGTTGGGGTGGGAGTTGGAGATGAAGAATCAAAGTATACATATACAACTTTTGGGTGATCCCAGTCGCCGGATATCGTTATATAGCCTTCCGGAATGGAGGGCATAAATTTAATTGCTTGTTGATATGCGCCTCCGCTGAGATCGATGTCAAGTTTTCCTGTTCCTCGAAGATAAAGATTGTCAACGCCGTTTACGATTCGGTCGTAAGGGGATTTGCATTTCACGAAAATCTTTGCTTCCGATGTGTCCATCATTGTCAAATTCCCTATACCGCATGCGGATTTGGTTGATGTTTCGGAGCCATATACATTGGAAATGAGTTTTGCATCGTTTTTCAATGTAAGATGGTCTGCACCGCATGCTTTACCGGAATAAATGTTGTTTACGTTTATTTTCAATGTAATGTCGCTTACGTGAACATTGTTGGACAAGGCTTTAAACCATTTTGTTGTCAGATTTAATTCCGTCCCGGGATTTCCGCTTATGTTAACATTTTTAAAAAAAAGCAAGTCTTTGGAAACAATAAAACAATTTATGCAACTTGACCTGCCTAGACTAATACTGCTGTTACTTTTTACAAAAATGTCGAGATCGTCAGGTTTGCTGCTTATACTTTGTATGGGTCCGCTGTTGTAACCGTCAAGTATAAGTCTTTTGTTGACGCGGTCATATGACATGCCGTCGGGAAATACGGTTGAAGAATCTGTTAAATCAAAGACTTCCCATTCTCCTCCTCGAATATATACTCTAATACTTTCTGCTTTAGCCGCTTGCGCTTTGCCCATGGCGAAGCCGGACAAAAAAACGCCAAGCAAAAGCATTAGAACAAGGGAAAAGAATAATGCTCTTTTTATATCGAATTTTGCCATTTAGTGTCACCGATTTGTTTAAATTAAAATCATGAAAATGATTAAAAATAATTAAAAATTAAAGAATAAAATTAAAAAATATTAAAAAATAAAATAGAAAACTCAAAAGCTATAATTTAAACTAATAATATAAATTATTATCGGAAAAACAGGAAAAAATAAACAAAAAAAAAATAAAAGAAAAAACATGGCAGCTTTTGAGTTCTTGGTGTCAATGGTACGACCTGGCAGCTTTTGAATTCTTAAGTCAAAGATACGACCCCGCAGCTTTTGAGTTCTTAGTGTCAAAGGTACGACCTGGAAGCTTTTGAGTTCTTAAGTCAATGATACGACCCGGCAGCTTTTGAGTTCTTAAGTCAATGATACGACCTGGCAACTTTTGAATTCTTAGTGTCAATGATACGACCCGGCAGCCTTTGAATTCTTAGTGTCAAAGGTACGACCCGGCAGCCTTTGAATTCTTAGTGACAATGATACGACCCGGCAGCTTTTGAATTCTTAAGTCAAAGGTACGACCTGGAAGCTTTTGAATTCTTAAGTCAAAGGTACGACCTGGAAGCTTTTGAATTCTTAAGTCAAAGGTACGACCCGGCAGCCTTTGAATTCTTAGTGTCAATGATACGACCCGGCAGCCTTTGAATTCTTAGTGTCAATGGTACGACCTGGCAGCTTTTGAATTCTTAAGTCAATGATACGACCCCGCAGCTTTTGAATTCTTAAGTCAATGATACGACCTGGCTTCCTTTGAATTCTTAAGTCAATGATACGCCGTTGCTACGGCGTATCATTTCCATTAAAAAATAAACGAGTCACGAAAAAAACAAACAAAAAACAAACAAAAAAAGAAAAGAAAAAATCAAAAAAATGTAAAAAAATGTAAAAAAAGAAAAAAAAAGAAAATAAAAAATGTATTTAAAAAGGTAGTCAACCATAATAGTTATGGTTGACGAATTATTGAATTTCTGCCCTGATAAATAATAGATGTGAAACTATGATTAATAACTTTTTTCCGAAATGTTCGTGGGCTGTTGAATCAATATAACCGTTTTTAAATTACATAGGAGAATTGAAACGTTTTAAAAATAATAAACGATATAAAGATATAAATCAATTATTATTTAAAAACTTAGTCAAACATACTAAAAGTACGAGTGACGTTTCATTGATTATTCGTTACATAATCAACGGTTAAGAATAATACCTATTTTTATATATAACTCCCCTTTTATAATCACAAATCAAAATCATTTAACAAATAAACGGCTTTACTTTTTTGGATTAATTTGTCACAGACTTCTGTCGGGTCCCCGTCCATTACGAGATTTCCTCTGTCAATTAAAAGTGCTCTGTGAGCCACTTCTTTTACAAAGTTCATGTGGTGACTTACAAGAACAATCGTTGTATTGAATACTTTGTTTATTTTTTTAAGGGCGTTTGTAACGTCTCTAAGCGTTATCGGGTCCAAGTCTCCGAAAGGTTCGTCCAAAAATAAATATTTGGGAGAAGTTGCAAGGCTTAAAGCAATAAATGCGCGAACGTGTTCTCCGCCGCTTATTTCTGTCGGTTTTCGGTCAAGAATGTCCAAAGGCAAATTCAATGCGTTAAAAACGGGAACGGCATAACTGTCTACGTCTTCGAAAGGAATCGACGGGAAAAGTTCATTAAAGATTTCATCAGGAATACCAAGTTCGTTCATAACTTGGTCTTTTTCTGCCGTTGCCATATCGGGAAGTCTGTATATAATATCTAAAGCTTCCGAGGAAATTCCTAAGCTTTCAGCTTTGGCTTTGGCGTTGTCGACTGCTTCTTTTCGTTTCATACTGATCCTAAAACGAATCTGGTCACGAACTGTAGAGTTGACCGACATCGAAAATTCCTGATTCATAATACTTATAATACTTCTTAAATAGATTCTTCGTTCGTTGTAATCAGATATGTTTATCCATTCGCCTTCTTCTTTTTCTCCTTTTTCTTCTTTGCCTTCTCCTTTTTCTTCTTTTCCTTTTTCAAGGTAAAGATAAACAACACGACCTTCGGTCGGCGCAATCAAACCTTCCATCATTTTCATGATAGTAGTTTTTCCGGCGCCTGAGCTTCCGATTAGAGAAACGATTTGCCCGTCGTACACATCAAAACTCATGTTTTCGATATTCAAAACTTCGCCGACCCGAATCAAAGCATATCTTTTTGATATGTTTTCTACTCGAACTGTTTCTTTTAAAACGGGAATTTCGGAAAGCGGCTCTTTTGGTGCAATGTCTTTTAAGAAAAGAGTAAGAACTTCGTCAGGACTTCCGTCTTTTACGATTTTTCCGTCTTCCAAAAACAGAACCCTATCAGCAATATATTTGTGGATTTCAGGGAGGTGAGATACAACAATTATCGGAATATTCAATTCGTCTTTTAAGCGTTTTATAACGTCTAAAACTTCCTGTTTAGTGTCAGGACCGGTCATTGTTACAGGCTCGTCTAAAAGCAAAACTTTAGGATGTGCGGCAATTTGCCGAGCTAAAACAAGTCTCTGTTTTTCGCCGCCGCTTAACTGGTCGGTTGAATGGAGCGCTTTTTCTTCAAGCCCTACCATCTTTAAAATTTCCATTGCTTCCTTGTAAAGACCTTCGTAGGAGTGATGCGTTTTCAAAGGCAACGCTTCAACTCCCGCATTTTTGAAATTAAGCCTTCGGATAATATTTTCAATCGCAGGACCGCCCCATAGACCGAAATTTCTTTGCAAATGAATTGCAGTCATACTTTTTAGAGTTCTGCCCTCGCTTTCCCAATTCTCAGGAGTTACAATCTCATCGCAAATTTCAATCGAACCGCTGTCAAACGGAACAACACCTCTTAAAATTTTAAGAAGTGTAGATTTCCCGGAACCGCTTTTCCCGGTGATGCCAACGATTTCGGGCTTTGTTATTTCAAAGCTGACGCCGTCCAAAACTTTATTTTTATAATTTTCGCTTCGGTACTCTTTAACTATATTTGAAACCTTTAACATAAAATTCATCCTTAAATTATTAAATTGTAAGGAATTCTTTTAATATAAAAGATATTGCTTAATTTGAACAAATATTAATAATAAAAAGCTATATGTTGTAGTTTAACAATTAATAAAACAAATAATAAAACAATCCGACAAACAATAGTAACAATATAAATAGTTTAACAAATAACATTTGTAACAAATCAACGATTAATTTAAAATAAAATTCTTAATAAATCAAAGATTAGTGTAAAATATCAGTAGTGTAAAAGTAGTGTAAAATATCAGATTTCTCGGGGCAAACATTAATGGATTCGGCTTATGAAATGATGACTTCAAAGGCAAGAGATATTGCAAAGTATATAGAACAAAACGATTTTTGCCGAATATTCTCACACAACGACGGAGACGGAATAACGAGCGCTTCTATATTAACGGAAGCTTTTTTGAGAAAAGGGATAAAGTTTCAAGTGTCGTTTATTCCGAAACTCGACGAAAATATAATAGAATATCACAAAGAGAGTTTTGATGAAGAAACTCCGATTATTTTTTGTGATATAGGCAGCAGCCAATGGAATGTAATTAAAGATTTAAAAAATCCGATTATTATATTGGATCATCATAAATATAAAGAAACGCCCGAGACCGAATACTTTTTAAATCCTGAAACGTACGGAATTTCAGGATCAGACCACATGTGTGCCGCATGTGTTGCGTATTTAGTTGCAAAAGAAATGAGTAAAGAAAATATTGACTTGTCGGTGTTGGCGCTTGTCGGAATTGAAAGCGACAGACAAAAAATGGAACATATTAATGCGGAAATATTAAAAGATGCGGAAAAAAGCGGCGAAATTGAAATCAGAAAAGGGCTTAGAATCGGAAACGGCCTTTTGAAAGATATTTTCATGACATACACCGACCCGTATTTGGAAATTACCGGAGACGAACAAAAAATTGATAAATTTTTAAAAGAAAACGGATTAGACGGAAAAAAAGCGGAAGATCTCAATAAATCGGAAATGGAAAAACTGACAAAACTGGTCGTTGAAGAATTGGAACAAAAAAATTGTACAGAAGGAATAAAAGCGGTTGTAGGAGACACCGTTTTATTTAAAAATCACATGATTCAAAACATTCACGACTTTTCGTATATAATAAACAGTTGTGCAAATTACAGCGATTTCGGAATTGCGGTTTCCGTCTGCCTCAACGACAAAAGCGTAACGAACGAAGCAATTAATTATTTCAAAAAGAGCCAAGCAACAGTTGTAAAAGACATGCAAACTGTAAAACCGCTCGTTAAAAAAATGGAAAATATAAATTATGTGCACGCAAAAGACCTGCATACCGCAGGCGAAATCGCCTCAATTCACGTCAGATATATTATGCCTGAAAAACCGTTTATTTGCATGAACGAAAAAGACGGAAGCATAAGAATTTCGGGAAGAGGAACGCACGCCCTCGTAAATGACGGACTTGATTTGGCCGAAGCGTTCAGAATTTCAGCCGACTTTGTCGGCGGAAACGGAGGCGGACATAAAATATCGGCAGGAACGGCAATTCCTATCGGAAAAGAAAAAGAATTCTTAACGAAAATGGATGAAATCGTGGGAAAACAAATTAAAAATTAAAAAAAAATAAAATAAAAAAAAACAAAATCAAAAACAAAAAATCAGAAAAGTAAAAATACAAAAAATCACAAGTAACGTTCGTCAAGAATTTCAATTATTTTTTTTGAAAGAATGATTCGGTCTTCCACCAACGCATCAATATCGTTTAACGGAACTTTTATATTTTTATGCAAATCGTTGATTTGCAATCTCAATTTGCATGAGTCCGGAAATCCTTTTGTAAACCATTGGGCGTGAGCCTTGATGTTTATGCGGGAATACAAATTATTTTTTTCAATCAATTTGCAATATAATTTAAAATCGGAAATACGTTGCTCAATTTCAGTTTGATCAAGCACGTTTTTAAAAATCGTTGAATTTATCTGCTTTAGTTCGCTGAACTGTTCAAGGTTTCCGGTTTTTTCTGTTGATCTTTTCGAGTTAATATTTTCTTTAAATTCTTCCGGGCCGATATTTTGCCAATCGATTCCCAGTTTTTCCGCTGTTTTGAAAAATCGTTTCATTTTAAAAAATATAAAAGGATTCCCAATTGTTGCTCGACCGATCATGATATTCGATGTGCCGGTTTCGTTTATTAAAGAAAGTGCTCCAAGTCCGTCAAAAACATTTCCGTTTGCAATGACCGGAATCGAAAGTGAGGATACGATTTCTCTTATTTGTTTTGTGTTGCATGTGCCGGAATAAAACATTTCTCTTGTTCGGCCGTGAACGGCAAGTGAAGAAATACCGGCGCACTCAAGCGATTTTGCAAACGAAACCGTCTTTTCTGAGTTTTCAAAAATACGAATTTTTGCGCTGACCGGCGTTTTTAAAACGGAACAGACATCGGAAATAATTTGTGACGCAAGCTTTTCATCGTTCATAAGTGAAGCGCCGCAGCCGCTTCTCATAATTCTTGGAGAGGGGCAGCCCATATTAATATCGATTACGGAAGGAGAAAACATGTCTTCCAAAATCTCTGCCGCTTTTGAAATGCTTTTCGAGTTATTTCCCGAAATTTGAATTCCGTACGGTTTTTTAGTAATTGAAAATCCGGCGTCATTTGCAAAGCTGTCGCCGTAAAGCAATCCGTCGGAATTTATCATTTCAGTAAAAGTGAAGTCGGCGCCGTGCATTTCAAAAAGAGCGCGGCATGCAGGATTTGTAACGTCTGCCATCGGTGCCGAAAATATTTGTGGGAGCATTAAAACCGATTTGTAATTATTTACAATTATTTAGAATTATTTACAATTAATTTAAAAATTTCTTTTCGATTGAAAGCGGTTCAACGTATTTTCCGTTTTCATAAACGCGCATATTTCCGCCTGAGATTTCATCGATCAGCATTATTTCGCCGTTTTTAGGATTTTTCCCGAATTCCAATTTTATGTCGTACAATTCCAAACCGTGTTTTTCCAGCTCGTCGAAAACGATTTTAGATATTTTCTTAGTCAAATCGACCAAAGTTCGATATTCTTCGCGTGACATAATATTTAGCATAAACAAACCGTCTTCGGAAATCACAGGATCGCCGCGCTCGTCGTCTTTAAGCGTAAACTCGACAAAAAAATCAAGCGGCTGTCCTTCTTTTGCGTACATTGCGTATCTTCTTAAGAAACTTCCGACCGCTTTGAATCTGCAAATTATTTCAATCCCTTTTCCGAATTGTTCGGCAGGCAAAACTGTCATCGTTTTATTTGAAAAATCGGAAGAAACAAAATGAGTAGGTATATTTTTCTCTTTAAAAATTTCAAAGAAATGAGTAGTTAACTTAAGAGCGGAAAGGCCGGAACCTTCAAGCGTTAGACCGACCGTGTTTGCACCCGGGTCAAAAACACCGTCAGTTCCCGTTACATCGTCTTTGAATTCAAGCAATAAATTTCCGTCTGAAAGTTTATAAACATTCTTAGTTTTTCCGACATAAAGTAATTCCACGATTAAAACCTCAAAAATAAAATGGACATAAAAATTACATAAATAATATAAAACAATAATGCTAACAACAAAAGGATGAAAACAAGTTTATAAACAAATATATCAACCAATATATTAACAAACATATTCACTAGTTATGTAAATGATGGTATAAAACTGTTTTTTAAAAAATTGGACAAAATGAAAAAATGAAAAAATGAAAAAAAGAACAAAAAATAAAAAAAGAATTGCCGGCACAAACCGGCAATTGGCATTTAGAATCGGATTCTTACAATCCTCTCTTTCTCGACCCGTAAAAAATCGCTCCGACCACCAGCACCACGAAC
>JAAYST010000070.1 GCA_012518265.1 Candidatus Methanofrustulum fimipullorum
AGAAAAGAGAAAAAAAGAGAAAGTTACAAAAATAATATTAAAAAACTTTTTTATTTTCTTTTATTGTTCGGATTCATTTGCTTTCCGCGGTTTCCCTGGCTTTGGTCATATTGTTTGTTTGTTCCGGATGTTCCTTTGTTTGCATTTTGCATATTTGAACGGTTATCTGAAGGTTTTAGAGGTTTAGCCATTTTAATACACTTTTAATTTCTATTTCTATATTGTTTATGTTTCTATGTTTATATTTCTATTTTTCTTTTAATTTCTATTTTTCTTTTAATTTTTATTTTCCTTTTATTTTTTAATTTTTTTATATTTTAATTTTCTTTTAATTTTTTCTTATTTTTCAATTTTAAATTCATTCGTAAAATTTGTCGCGTGCGGCAACCATTGCTTTTATATTATCGAGTGGTGTCATCGGGGCAATTCCGCATCCGGGCGCGAGAATGTCAACGCCGTCGTTTAATGCATTTAATGATGCTTCCGTTACTTTTTCTTCGTCTCCGCTTAAAAGTACGAACGGACTTGATACATTTCCGATAATTATTGCTTTTCCTGATGCGATTTGTTTTGCATTTGCAATGTCTGTTACCTTTTCTTCTACGCTGAGTCCTTTGCATTTACAGTCGGCCATATACTCAATAATCGGAGTAACATTTCCGCAAACGTGGAGAATTACGGGCGCATTAACTTTTTCAGCGAATTCAACTATATGTTTCATGAGTTTTTCTTTGAAATCTTGCGGACTCATTAAATCAGGCGATGCGACCGGGTCTGCTATACAAATAACATCAGCTCCTGCATCGACCATCAAGTTTGCATAAATAATTGAAGCTTCTGTTGCAATTACAAGTGACTTTTCAAGGTCATCCGGTTTTTTAATCGACCATTTCATAAACGATTTTACACTAACGATGTCGGATGCAAGTGTAATGGGTCCTTCCATTCCCGCAATAATCGGAACGTCAGGTCCAACTTTTTCTCTTGAAATTTTAATTGCTTCGATTACAGCAGGAATACGTCCGGCGTTTGCAAGATCCGGCATTTCAAATTCTTCGAGTTTTTCAGGCTTATCAAAAGGATGACCGATGACGGACGGTTGTCTGTTTTTAGTCCCCATGTTTATGTCACACCCCATTGCTTCTGCCAAAACTGTTAAACAATAAGGCAAACGAACCGCTTCAAGTCCTGCAAGTTCATGAGCCGCAATGGCAAGGTCTGCCATTTTTTCAGCGTTCGTGTGCGATTCCGGCCATGGAGCATCTACAAGATCCATTAATTCAACTACACCGGTTTGAGTAACAGATAATACCGGCACTTTTTCAACCTTTTCTCCATTCAAAGCTTTTAATAAATTTTCTTTCAATGTCATAATGATTATCTCCATAAATTTTATTTATTATTTTATTTATATTCTTAATATATTATGCGATTTTAATATATAATTTCTTCGTAGATTTTAGAATAATTCATATCTTTCATTTTTATTTGATTTTTTATTACTTTTTATTGTTTATTTTTACGAAAACTTATTAATACTGTACCATCTTTTACTATTAATTATTATGATTATTACTGTCTTCGGAGGTTTTTTCTATGCTTCGAATAGAAAATCTTAATGTAAGTATAGGCGATCGCAAATTGATAAAAAATTTGAATCTTGTTGTCGAGAAGGGTGAAACCGTAATCCTTTTTGGTCCAAACGGTGCCGGAAAATCCGCATTATTAAATACGATAATGGGATTTGGGAACTTTAAGGTAACATCGGGTAAAATTTTTTTCAAAGGAAAAGACATTACGGATGCACCGATTGATGAGAGGGCTAAAGCGGGTTTGGGTATTATGTCTCAAAGGCCTCCGAATCTTGCCGGTGTAAAGCTTAGAGAACTTGTTGAAATCGAAATCGGTCATGGCAATAAGCCACTTAATGTAGAAGAACTTGCAGAAGATACGGGAATGACTCGTTTTCTTGAAAGGGATGTAAATGTAGGTTTTTCAGGCGGAGAAATTAAGCGCTCGGAATTGCTTCAATTAAGTGCTCAATGCCCCGACTTTTTCTTGTTGGACGAACCGGAATCAGGTGTTGACCCGGTAAACATGGCACACGTCGGAAATAAAATACAAAAACTTTTAATGGGGGATAGCACATGTGTCGGAGAAATGAAAGAAAAGGGGAAATCTGCACTAATCATTACACATACAGGTGCCATACTTGATTATGTAGATGCGGATAAAGCATTTGTTTTGTGTAACGGAACTATTATGTGTTCCGGAAATCCGAGATTGCTTTTAAATGATATAAAAACACACGGTTACAAGGGGTGTATCAATTGCAAGCTTCAGTCGAAAATGTAAATAACAAAAAAACGGAGAATATTAAAAAATCTCTGGAAAAAGAATCGGAATTCGGAAGCAAAATAGACTTGGAAATGTATTCTATTCCCGAAGAGACTATAGAGGTTCAAAAACTGGACGACTTAAATCCCGAAATTAAAGACATGATAAAAAAAGTTGGGATTACTCCAGATACATCCGACAAAAGCGGAAGCTTTATGATGTATAATGCAAACGTCTCACACAAATCGGCATCATCAGACAGTTTTGAATTGATGTCTACAAAAGATGCGATTAAAAAATACGACGGTCTTTCGGAATATGCTTGGAATCTTGTACATCCTGAAAAAGATAAGTATACGGCATCCGATTATTTGAATAAATCAGACGGTTATTTCATTAGGGTGTTTAAGGGTCAAAAAGTCGTAAATCCGATTCAAGCATGCATGATGATCGGGATGGACGATTCAGTTCAATATGTTCATAATATTATCGTATTGGAAGAAGGCTCCGAATTAAATTTACTTACCGGCTGCATCACTCACGATGATATACAGCGTGCTCTTCATGTAGGAATTACGGAAATTTACATAAAGAAAAATGCGAAATTGACATACAGCATGATTCACAACTGGGGAGATACTGTAGATGTTCGTCCGAGAACTTCAATAAAAATTGAAGAAGGAGGACAGCTCGTAAACAATTATGTTTGTTTGACGCCTGCAAAATCGGTTCAGACAAATCCTGTAACATATCTTGAAGGACCGAATGCGTCTGCATTTTTCAACACGGTTGCTGTTGCTTATAAAGGTTCAGTATTAGATTTGGGAAGCCGGGTTTATTTAAACTCTCCACACACAAAAACAGAAATCATATCGAGAACTATAACGCTTGGCGGCGAAGTTATTTCAAGAGGCGACATTATCGCAAATGCGGAAAACGTATACGGTCACTTGGAATGTAACGGTTTGGTTTTGGATCCAAGCGGTATACAAAAAGCAATTCCCGCATTGGAATCTCACGCGATGGATATCGAATTGACTCACGAAGCGTCGGTCGGAAGAGTTGCACGAGATCAAGTCGAGTATTTGATGGCAAGAGGACTTTCCGAAGAACAGGCGGTAGGCCTTATAGTCAGAGGATTCTTGTCAGGCGGAATTGAAGGAATTCCCGAAGAATTAAGTAAAGAAATAAACGATATTGTAGAAAAGACAAAAGATGCGTCGTAAACGACGCATCTTTTGTCTTTTCTTTTCTCTTTTTTCTTAAATTAAACGTACTTTTTTCCAAACAATTATAAAACCGGGATCCGTTTTTTTTCTTGAATATAAGAATAATACGAGTGCTGAGTTTCTTGAATCTTGAAATAAACGGACAAGCGGAAAATCTTGAAATGCGCCGCGAAAAACAAAAAAA
>JAAYST010000071.1 GCA_012518265.1 Candidatus Methanofrustulum fimipullorum
AATAAAATATTCTAATAAAATATTCGAAATAATATCCTAAATATTCTAAATAATATTCTAAATATATCCTAAAAATCGGGATATATTTGAAATAAATCAAAAAATTGATATAGGAACAATATAATATTTATATAAAATATTTAAAAACGATTCTGTTTTTCTATTTAAAATTTTATTTAAAAGAAAAGGGTGATGTATAGTGGAGTGCGAAATTTGCGGAAAAAATATCCATGGAACTGCATCTACGATAACCATGGACGGAACTGAAATGAAAGTTTGCCGTGAATGTGAAAAATACGGAACGATTGTAAAACCGAAAGTGTCTAAAGTCTCTCCGATAATTTCCAAAAAATCAGATGAGGAAATTGTAAAAGTTGCAAGAGCTCGTGCAGCCCAAAGCAGTAAAAACTATTTTGCAGGACTTGAAGTTAGAATTGTGGAAGATTACGAAATAAAAATCAGAGAAGCACGCGAGAAAAAAGGATGGACGCAGGAAGATTTGGCGCACAACATAAAAGAACGTGTTCCGTTAATTAAAAACGTGGAAAGAGGGGGAATTACCCCGGAAGAAGATCTGATTAAAAAATTGGAAAGAGCACTTGACATAAAACTTTTGGAACAAACGGGACAAGAAAAAGAATATAAGAGCGGGCCGACTAAAAATCTGACTCTTGGAGATGTTGTAAAAATAAAAAGGAAATGAAATGTATTTCATTTCCTTTTTTGAAATTTTTTAAAATTATTCTTTCATAACCTTTTTTACTTTTTATCTTTCTTACTTTTTGAGTTTTAAACGGCTTTTCTTTTTATTCTTTTTAAGATTTTAACGGACGCTACGTTTTATTCTTTTTTGATAAAAAAACAAGGTTCGGTTTTTCTGAGAGGCGGAAGGCGCTTTTAGAATTTTAACGGACGTCGTTTTCTATTGTTCTAGGATTTAAACGGACGCTTCTGTTTATTGTTTTTAGGATTTTAAAGGCTGCAACGGCGTACCATTAACTTTAAGATTTTAACAGTTGATACGGTTTATTCTTTTTAGGATTTAAAAGGCTGCAACGGCGTATCATTAACTTTAAGATTTTAACGGTTGCTACGTTTTATTCTTTTTTGAGAAAAACAGGTTCGGTTTTTCTGAAAGGCGGCGGCGATTTTTAGGATTTTAACGGACGTCGTATTCTATTGTTTTAGAATTTTAACGGAAGCCGCATTTTATTGTTTTTAGGATTTTAAAGGCTGCCACGGCGTACCATTAACTTTAAGATTTTAACAGTTGATACGGTTTATTGTTTTTAGGATTTAAAAGGCAGCCACGGCGTATCATTGACTTTAAGATTTTAACGGTCGCTACGTTTTATTCTTTTTTGAGAAAAACCAAGGTCAGATTTTTCCGGGTGGCTGCGGCGATTTTTAGGTTTTTAACGGTTGCCGTTTTCTATTGTTTTTAGAATTTTAACGGACGATTCAGTTTATTGTTTTTAGGATTTTAACGGACGCTACATTTTATTCTTTTTAGGTTTTAAAAGGCTGCCACGGCGTATCATTGACTTTAAGAATTAAACGGTTGCTACGTTTCATTATTTTTAAAAAAGAGGACGCGGAACGCGTCCTCTTTTTTAGAGATTAATCTAAAGTTTTTTTCCGTTTTTAAAGCAGTTTTTATTCGTTTTTTACTTTTTACTTTTTACTTTTTATTTTTTATTTCTATTCATTTTTTATTCATTTTCTTAGATTTTTCGGAAGCAGCGATTACCGCATTCATAAATGCCGCTCTTCCGCCCGATTCTTCCAGTTTTCTGACACCTTCTATAGTAGTTCCGCCGGGGGAACAAACCATATCTTTCAATTCGCCGGGAGATTTATCGGATTTTAAAACCATTTCGGCCGCTCCCAAAACTGTTTGTGCGGCAAATTCCGTTGCTGTTTTTCGGTCAAGTCCTTCGTGAACTGCACCGTCCGACATTGCTTCGATTATTTGGAAAATGTAGGCGGGACCGCTTCCGGAAAGCCCGGTTACGGCGTCCATTAAATTTTCGGGAACTATTCTTGAGATTCCGACCGATGAAAATATGTCCAGAGTCGTTTGAATGTCTTCTTCAGTACAATGTCTTGTGTGTGCGATTGCGGTAGTTCCTTTTAAAACAGTAGAACATATATTGGGCATTGCTCTGAAAATTTTTGTAACACCCGGCATCTCGTTTTCGAGAGTGTCAAGAGAAGTTCCTGCAACGATTGAAATTATGTGCTTTCCTTCGCATTCTTTTCGAACTTCACGAATAACGGATAAAAGAGTATTCGGCTTTACAGAAAATACAATGATATCTACGTTTTTTGCA
>JAAYST010000072.1 GCA_012518265.1 Candidatus Methanofrustulum fimipullorum
AAAATTAAAAAAGTGAAAAAATAAAGTTAAAATAAAAAAGTGAAAAGTTCACCAGTCGTCATCTTCTTCTGCTTTCTTTGATTTTGACGATTTTTCTTTAAGTTTTTCCGATTCTTTTTTTACTTTATCGACATCTCTTTTTGCTTTATTTATCTTATATTCGGCTTCGTTCTTTTTATGGGTTGCGCTGTTTATTTTCCATTTAAGGTCTCGTATCGTATCTTTTAAGCCCATTTTAAACACCTTTAAAATGTAAATGTAAATATAAATGTAAATATAAATGTAAATATAAATGTAAATAAATGTAAATTTAAATTATAATCAATTTATTATAAATTGTTAAATGTATATAAACAAATTCTTATATAAATAACTAATTATTTTATATTATTACATGATTCAAATTACATAATTTAATATAGAGTAATATAAGTATAATAACGGCTTATATGAAAAACAATTTATATAAAAATGTATGAAACTGATACAAAAAATATAAAATTTAAAAGTGTGAAGAAATGAAAATTTTAAAACGTATTGAAAAACTCAAAGCGGAAAAGAATGCAGTTATTTTGGCACACAGTTACACAACAGGTGATGTGCAGGATGCTGCCGATTTTATTGGGGATTCGTTAGGATTGAGCAGAGCTGCAATTGATTTGGATTCGGAAATAATCGTATTTGCAGGAGTACATTTTATGGCGGAAAGTGCCGCTTTGTTGTCGCCTGAGAAAAAAGTTTTGTTGCCGGTGGCCGATGCCGGATGCCCGATGGCAGATATGATTACGGCAGAAGCGCTAAAGAAAGAAAAAAAGAAATACCTGGATGCAGCGGTCGTTTGTTACGTAAATAGTTCGGCCGCCGTTAAAGCGGAATCAGATATTTGCTGCACGTCGGCAAATGCAACAAATGTTGTAAACTCGTTGGAAAACGATACCATATTGTTCGTTCCCGACAAAAATTTGGCCGCGTATGTCGCGTCTCACACAAAAAAGAAAATTATTCCTTGGGAAGGCTATTGCCCGATACATAATAATTTTAATGCGGAACATATAAATACTGCAAAGAAAATTGCACCCGGTGCAAAACTTTTGGCACATCCCGAATGTAACGAAGAAGTTTTGAAAAGTGCCGATAAAATATTAAGCACAACAGGAATTATAAATTATGTAAAAGCAACAGATGATAATACGTATATCATAGGAACTGAAAACGGAATTATGCACAAATTGAAATCGGAAAATCCGAACAAAGTATTCATTCCGCTTTCAAACGAAGCAATATGCCACGATATGAAAAAAATAACTCTCGAAAGTATAGAAAGGGCTTTGATTGAAGAAAAACACCATATAACGGTTCCCGAAGATATAAGAAAAAAGGCAAAACTGTCTTTGGATAAAATGTTGGAAATAAAATAAAAAAAATATATAAAAAATAAATAATAAAAATAAAGAACAAAGAATAAAAACAAAAATTATATAAAAACAAAGAATAAAAAATAAAAAATATATAAAAAACAAATAATAAAATCCGGAATATTAGAATATGAATTTTTTTCAAAAAATTGTCAACTATGCGGAATTGATGAGATTTAAAAACGCCGCTATGGCGGGATTTGCAACACTTATTGCAACAATTATTGCAAACGCTTGCATAAACCCCGGTATTGAAGGCTTTATAGAGCTCATAAGCGGTTCATATGTTTTACCGAATAAAACACAATTGAAACTGATGAGTGTTTTTTTAATGGTTTTTTTGGCAACCGGTGGCGGAAATGCATTAAACGACTTTTATGATATTGAAATAGACAAAATAAACAGGCCGAAAAGAGTTTTGCCTTCAGGTCGTATAAAACCGAAAAACGCATACATATTTGCTTACTCTTGTTTTACAATTGCTCTGATTTTAGGATTTGCAATAAATCCGTTTTCGGGAGTAATAGGTGTAATAAATGTAATTGTTATGATTTTTTATGCTCTAGTTCTTAAGAAAACACCTCTTTTAGGGAATTTGAGCGTATCGTTTCTTGTAGGAACGATATTTTTATTCGGAGGATCGTTTTTCGGATTTGAAGGAATAAAAATAATGATTCCGTTATTTCTTGTGGCTTTTTTTGTCACGGCCTCGCGCGAAATCGTTAAAGACATTGAAGATATCGAAGGAGATAAAGCAAAAGGAGCAAATACATTTCCTATAATATACGGTGAAAAAAAATCGGCATACTTGGCCGCATTTTTCATAATTCCGGCCGCAATATGTACACCGCTTCCCTACACAATGGGGTATTTAAGCATTTACTATTTAATCGCCGTAATACCGGCAGCAATCGGAATGATATATGCAATATATCAACTTTTGATAAAAAAAGATTATACGAAATCGTCAAATATTTTAAAAATTTCCATGTTTTTAGCACTTTTTTCATTCATAGCAGGATTATTTTAAAGTAAAAAAACAAAAAATAAAAACAAAAAAATAAAAACGAGAAATATAAAAATATATAAAACTTTTGATTTGAAAAAAATATTACAGTATTTAATGTTTATAACGATATTTCAGTCATATGACAAATATAACAGATATTACAGAAAAAGAAAAGTGTGATAACAAAAACAAATACATAAGCGGCAACAGCAGTAACCACATTAACGGAAACAATTCTATTAAAATACGAGAAATTGCCGTACACGATCGTCCTCAAGAGCGCCTTAAAGCAAGAGGGGCTGAGTCGTTGTCAGATGCGGAACTTTTAGCCGTCATAATAAGAACTGGAACCAGAAAAGAAAATGTAATAGATATGTGCAGGCGAATTTTAGCGGAATATTCACTCTCACAGTTAAGTTCAGCCGATTATTCGGAATTGATGAAAATTCACGGAATCGGAGAAGTAAAAGCGGCCCAAATTATTGCAGTATTTGAAATTTCAAGAAGGCTTGAGACGTTTTCAAGTGCGCCTAAGAGAAGAATAGTAACTCCTAATGATGTTTTTCAGTATATTTATCCGGATTTGCGTGAGAAAAAACGAGAAAAGTTTATTGCAATTTATTTAGATACGAAAAACGGAATATTAAAAAAACGAATCATATCTATAGGAAGTTTAAATACAAGCATAGTCCACCCAAGAGAAGTTTTCAAATCCGCTTTTTTGGAATCAGCCGCATCTATTATTCTTGTGCATAATCATCCGTCAGGCGACCCGACACCAAGTCCGGAAGATATTGAAATTACTATAAAATTAAATGAAGTGGGGAAAATTATGGGTTTTTCAATATTGGACCATATAATTGTTGGAGATAAAAAATTCGTAAGCTTAAAACAACTCGGCTATTTTTAAAAAAAAATAAATTGCCTTATAAGAGTAACGCTTTTATATAATAAACGACCTCAAGAATCTTTTATACGAAAATTACAAATGTACAAAATATATAAAATGTATAAAAACATATATAATTGTAAAATGTATAAAATATATAGAATAAAGATAATTCCCCATTCGTATGGAATAAATGTTGGAGAAGTGTTAAGTGCAAAAAAGTGGCATTATAAATAAATCCGCAAAAAAAACGGAACCGGAATCAAGTTATGCAGATCTTGAAGCGGTTATTTTAAATGACCCATATGTAGTTCCGTACAACGGTGTTTACGTTGTTTGTGATGAGAAAAACGAAAAAGCGGAGTTGATTGAACAATCCGATTGTTTTGCAAGTACCTGTTGGTCGTATTACCATTACAGTAAATCGCCGATAATTACAGGAAGTAGAATTTTAGGTCAATCTGTTAGATATAAAATTGACGTGGGACAAAAAGAACTGATACTAAAATCGTCAACGTCCGCAGCCGGGATAAGTTCTCTTTTAGTCGATTCCGAAAGAAATGAAGTTGAAATTACATTCTCGGGCTTGGGCGGCGGCGGAATCGGAGCTACAAAGTGCAGAGCGCTTGGTAAAGGCGTTTTAAGATATGAAATATCGGAATCGGGCGGAGAAAAAGCGGCTTCCGGAAAAATTTACGTTCCGAGACGAAACAGAGTTTTAATCGCAATAGACGACACCGATTCTTGCGAAGTCGGCGCTACCTGGACACTTACACACAACATTGCACAAAAAGTCTCTTGTAACGATTCCGTTATTTTATCGCAGTCCCTTGTACAGCTGTACCCGGTTCCTGAAAGAACTCAAAATTGCATGTCAACCGTTCTTGAATTTGGCTGTGTTTCAGATGCTGCAAAAGAAGAGTTGGTATATAAAATAAAGGCTTTTTTGCAAAAATACAGTGTAAGCAAAAACACAGGCATGGTTGTTTTTACCGGATTTGATGTTACGGAAAAACTGAAAGAATTTTCAATTAAAGCGGGAACTATGAGACTTACAAAAGAAGATGCAATAAACGCCGCAATAGAAAACAATGTGGAAATAATATTGGACGGAAACGGAATAATCGGAGCTATGGGCGCAATTGCAGGATTTGCAAAACCCGAAGAAACGGTTGTTCCTAAATTTGAGTTTTAAAATCATTAAAAAAATAAAGTGAAATTAGAATAAAAATGTTTAATAAAAAATATATAAATTAATAACTGTGCAAACCATACATTAAATATGATACACCAAAGAGTGTGAACAGTACAACTAAAAAACCAAAAACAGATAAAATTACAGAGCTTTTTTCATGCTTTTTACCTTTGGATTGCAAGTGCAAATATGCAGCATATAAAAACCATGTTGCAAGTGCCCAAGTTTCTTTTGGGTCCCAGCTCCACCAAGAACCCCAAACTTCTTCTGCCCAAATTGAACCTGTAATTAATACAAGAGTTAGAGCAAAAAAGCCTACTTGTATTAAACGATGGATTGTTTTTGTAAGTATATTTTGGCTCGGACTGTTTTCAGATAAAATTGTATTGGAAAAACGATTATTTATCAAATACAAAATACCTGCACAAAATGATATAGTAAAAAGGCCGTAAGCTACAATTGCTGTTGCTACGTGAGCTTCAAGCCATTTACTTTGAAGCGCAGGCATTAAACCTGTGGGCTCATGAGGAAGCAAACTTACAAATGTAAAAAGTATCAAAGTAGTTGAAGAGATTAATAATAAAATCGACGGATTCCGTATCTTTAATCCTAATAAAATGGAAAATAATATGATGCTCCAAACAAAAAGAAGAGAAAATTCATATAATGTAGCAAGAGGAAGTCTGCCCAGTTTAAAAGAAAACAAAATAAGAAAAGTAGTAAATGCTAAAAAATGAAATAATAAAAAAATGTCCAAAATTAAACTTGCTTCTTTTCGTTTACTTAAAAAAAGTGAAAATGATGAAACAATCACACAAATGTTTAAAATAAAAATTATATACAAAAATAAATTATCCATGATTTGAAAATTCCTGTGTTAATTCAATCTTATTGTATCTCATCAAAATAAGAATGTGTGTTAAAATTATTATATGTTATTTTGCGTTTTTTTATAAAATTCAGCAAAGAAATAAAATAAAAATATAAAAGACCAAAAATTAAAACAAAAAAACCGAAATAGATTACCGGAACACCTAAATCTCTTTTATATTCAAGACCGCTGTAATGTCCCGACTCAAGGGTATTTAAATCAAAAGAGCCAAGAGTAAAGGATTCATTTGCAGATACACGTTTCATATCAATAATTGATTCGTTTTGTCTTAAAACAAGTATCCAGTTTTCAATAGACTGAATATCTTTTTTATAAAAAGCACTTAATGTATAAATTAAGCCGGAATCATCTTTTACAAAAACATAAGTTCCGTCAAAAATTTTCAAAATGTCCCCGGAAGAAAGTTTTGTATTTAAATAATTACCATAACTGTTTTGATAAATCTTAACAAAATGTTTACGTAGCGGATGATTTACTTTTATAGAATAATTATTTACAGATCCAGATTCTGTATAAGACACATCCGAAATATATTGTTTTACCTGAGAACTGTTTTCATAATAAATTAAATTGAAACTATTTAATTTCAAAATTGAATCATCTGAAAAAGTAAAAGACTCGCCCGGTATTAGTTCGACATATTCGCGAACACATGTCGCACCTGAAATAAATGCTCCGGAAAATATAATAATTAGACTTATATGAATTAATAAAAAACCTAAATTAAACTTGGATCTTTTTTTATAAAAATGATAAAAACCGCATAATAAAGAAAGTATGCATAAAGATGAAAAAAGTACATATATTAAAATACTTGAATAAATTTTATTGAGACCAAAAAATAAAATTATTGATGCTACAATGTTTCCGTATGCATTAGCATAACCGGACTCTGAAAGTCCTTGAGGAATTAAAGTACCTAATGAAATAATAACCCCTAACATTATTAAAAGAATTGAAACAAATTTCATTGATCTTAATAATCTGAAAATAGATGAAAATATAGGATTCATTATAAATACCAGAAAATTATAAATACATAAAAATTAGAAATACATGAAATAAAGTAATATAATTTAATTAGATAATATTTTAAAAATTATTTAATTAAATAATATTTTAAAAATAATTTAATTAAATAATATTAAAAAAACCGAGTGATATAATCACTCTGTATCAGCATTTAAAATCGCTTTATTTGCAAGTATTGTTGCTTTATGAGAATAATCTATTGCTTTATTTAAGTTTGACATTGTTTCGCCGGGGTTATGAAAACCATATCCGTTTGTCACAAATACAAAGTCCAGGTACCATTGACCTTTTCTGTGCATTTCCCGTGCTTCATTTAAAATACTTTCATTTACACCGGTTGTATTTTGTGCTTTAGAAATTGCATTTATCGCTTCAACTACAGCTTCGCCTGCTCTGTTTTGAGATTCTTTTGTATTATTTTGAATAACAGATACACGATTCAATACCCAATCTTCCCCTTGTGTATGGCAAACAAGACAGCTTTGATTTATATGTTGCAAAGGACTTGACCAATAATGAGAATGATATTTTGTATCGCCGTCTCTCATATAAGGCATATGGCAATCTGCACATGATAAACCTGCAGACTGGTGAGTACTTCCCATAAACATTTCATATTCAGCATGTCTTGGTTTTACAAGAGGTGTTTTTGTATCGGGATGATACATTTCAGCAAAATTAGATTCATCATAATATTTAAGAATTTTTTCAGCTGTTAAACCGTTATCCCATGGAAATTTTACCTGATTTTCATCTGTAAAGTAATAGCTTACATGACATTGAGCGCAAACAAGAGATTTCATATCTTGTTTAGTTGCGTTATTTATATCAACTCCCATTCGATCTAGCGCTTCAAGGAGTGGTTTTTGTTTAACTTTTAAATCGAGTGTTTTAGTGTCATGGCAATTATAGCATCCGATAGTTTGATTAATTTCCGATTTTGCATCTTCAAAACTCAGTTTGCTAAAATCGTATTTATCCATCAAATCAGGAATTTGTGGAGATTTACAAACAAAACAATTTGCCTGTCTTGATTCCCATCTTTTTGAATTTACATTCAAAATATCATCAAGAGCGTACAAATGACCGCGTGGTTCGTTAAATTCAGCGCCATAGCCTGTTCCTTTGTACATCTCTGTTAAATATGGAAAACTGTCTACATGTGGTTTTGAGTCTTTATTTTCTGAATTCTTTAAATAAGATTCATATTGTAAAGGATAAAAATTTCCCCAAACTGAAGAATCTGTTTCATTATCAGGAATAGAAAAACGAGTAGGTGTAGTATCTAGGGGCTGATTGTTCACTAAAAACAAACTAAGTGTGCAAATCAACACAACTAATAAAACCGCACCGCCGATTAAAAGAATGTTTTTATGTTCTTTTTTAATTTCCATAAATATTCAACCATTAAACTATAAATTTAAATCAATTAACTTAAATTGCATTAAATTTCAATTAAATTGCAATATTACTAAATAAATTTTAAACTGACGATTTCATTGGTTTTGCAAAAATCACAAGATCAACTTCATCATCTGTCGGGTATTTTTTATGGGGAACATTTCTGTGGCAGTCAAAACATTGCATACCGTTGTGTAAATTAGAATCGCCAACATGGGACATTACATCAGCATGGCAACGCATACAATTATCATGTATAATACCTTTTGATTGAGCACCTGCATGTATTTCATAATGATCAACATTTTTAATTACACCAATAAAATCACGAATACCTGTGTATGCACCCATTACTTTACCATAAATCGGATCGTGGGGCGTATGGCAATCACCGCATGTTGCATGACTTTTATGCGATGAATTTAAATAAGAATTAACTTGTGGATCCATTGCGTGACAAGCACCGCAAAAAATTTCATTTTCAATGCTTGACATAGGCATAGTGATTATAAAAAAAAGGAATACAACCGATATTATAGATATTAAAACGAGTACTTTTTTATTATTAAAAGATATAATATCAACCCCATATGCAATAATATAAATATTTAAATTTAATTTATTAATGTGTAAAATATATTAATGTTTTATTTCATATATTTACTTTTTGAAAAAACAATATTTTTTTATATATAAAAATTAAAACATTGTTTTAATAGATTTTGAGCCGGTTACCTCCTCTTCGTCTAAACCTTCAACAATAAACGGGTCTAAAGATAATAATTCATCTACTAAAGAGTTTTCGACAAAGAAGCGATAAACTTTGGAAGTGTTGGGAGAAAGTGTAATGTCCCATATATAATCGAAATCAGAACCAACTGTAACTGTTTGAATAGGGGGAGGACTGGGATCCGAAATATTAAAAGGAAATATTACGTGGAGTAAAAATTTTCGACGACTTGGTCCATAATTTCTTACAATTATTGCAAAATCAATTTTATTAGGATCTATTGGATTTTGTTTCACCTGTTTGGAAACAAGAAGATTACCCATTACATTTGCTACTACCGGATTTATATCCGGGACTTTTTGTTCTGTAATTTCAGACACTTTTTCGGCCATAAGTGGCAACAGCTTTGTAATGATTACTTCTTTTTCTTTCCTTTTTTGGAGTTCATTTTGCCTGCCCAAATAAGATTTTAATTTGCGTCCGAGTTCTTTTACGGCAAGCTCGGCTTCTTCTTTTATAATATCAATGCCGGCAACGGCATCTTTAGATTCCGAAGTAAAAGGAACGTTTGTCGATGCGATATGGATTAATAAAACAAACGGCCCGAACGGAATTCCGCCACCGGGCTGACTTATCCCGTACTGTTTCCACTTTACATTTTCAACTGCCTGAGTTAAAGCGCAGGCGCCTTGCTGATACAAAAGCGGAACGCGGTTTGCAAAACGTAATACGGATGCCTTTTCATCTTTTGCGAAATTGCCGCCGTATGCAATTCCCGCCTCTATAATAAACGGATTTCCGGAATGTATTGCCGGTTTTCTTGTAGTAGTTACTATAAAGTCGGCGCTGTATTCTTTTTGAAGACCTTTATAAATCAGATCTTCACCGATGGGTGATAAACAATCGGTCGACGGCGACATGATTTTTACTTTGTTGAAAGCTTTTATAAGTTTTTCAAAATCGCTGTGCTTTAATTCCTTTACCGGATATTCGGGATCTAGCCCCGCCGCTTTACAGATTTCGTCTGCTGTTTGTAAACCGACTTTTGAAAAAGAATAGCGTAAAAAAGGAGAAAGTTTTTGCCTTTCTGTTCGGTTTATCATTTTCATTAAAGTTCCGAGTTCAATTCCGTGCGGATGCGGAAGTATTTCTTCAGCTTTTTTAGGAAGTATGTCTGTTGCGCGCTCGAATAAATACTCGTTTCCGTCAGGCTCAATTAAGCGAATCCTGGCGTGAGGATTAACAATGGCTGTAGATTTCAAGTACTCGTAAACTGACTGTTTTCTTCCCTTTACGTAAGACGCGTTCATTTCCATTTCAATTCTGGTACCTTGAGGCCTCTCCCAGCTTTGCGTTTTTTCGTCTATGATTTCCGGTTCGTTTAATTGAGTGTTTATCATTAATTCGTAATAGTGTGCAGGCTCTTCGGGTCCGATTTTTGAAATTACTTTAGTAGATTTCCCTGACGTTATTTGAGAATATAAAACTGCTGCAGAAATACCGATTCCTTGTTGCCCCCGGCTTTGCTTTAATGCATGAAAACGAGAACCGTAAAGCAATTTAGCAAAAATTTTGGGAAGCTGCTCACGAACAATTCCGGGTCCGTTATCTTCAACAATTATGTACACGTAATCGCTGTCGTTTTTCTCGATTTGGACTAAAATATCCGGAAGAATTCCCGCTTCTTCACATGCGTCAAGAGCATTATCTACCGCTTCTTTTACAGTTGTTATAAGCGCACGAGGGCCGGAATCAAAACCCAAAATCTGTCTGTTTTTTTCAAAAAATTCCGCAACACTAATAGACTTTTGTTGCTTTGCAAGTTCTTGTGCAATCGGTTTATCTGTTTTTTCACTCATTATTTAATCACGAACATAAAAATAAAATAAATAAAATTAAAAAATAAAAAGTAAAAAATCAAAATTAAATCGGTTTTTCACTTTTTTTAATTTGGAGAACGCTTGTTTCTATCTCTTCCGGTATTTTAGAAATAAAAGCCATCGTCTGGATATTTTGTTTTTGAGCATTTAATATTGCATCGATTTGTTCTTGAGGAAGGTCTTTTGAAGAACTTATAACAAAAAACGCTTTAAACTTTTCATTTAAATCATCTTTTTCGTTTACGACATAAAAATCAATATGCTTTTTATTTTCTTTTAAAAAGTCAACTATTTTTTTTAATTCGTCCCAAGTATCGCAGAGATGAGTCGATTTTCCTCCCGCATTTTGAACATACCAGTCGCGAGATATGCTTGGGTAAGAGAGATATTGTCGATTTATATCCTCGCTTAACTTTACAACTTTATCAAAATCGCGCTCAACGCTGAAAAATTTCCAACCGTTATCAGTAAAATATTGCTCAGAGCAAACCTTTAAAATTTTTTTCGCATTTTCCGAATTAATTTTCATATTATGCCACCTTAAAAAAATAGTAAATTAAACGATATTAAATTGTTCATTTATTTATAAAAAGTTTTAGAACAAATCCAATTAAAAAACAGATTCAAGACATAATTTGTGCAAATGCACAAATTATGTCTTATTATAAATCGTTTATCGTTTTATTCTTATCATTTTATCGTCTTATCGTTTTCTCTTAGCCAAATCTATTTTATTCTTAACTTTTCTCTTTTTACTTGTATCGCTTTCATCTATTTTATCATAAATATCTTGGTCTACTTCATCGTAGTCGTATTTAGATAAGTCAAGCTCCTCAAGTCCCAATTCGTCGTACGATTCTGTAATTTCTTCGTCATCAAAATCGTAATCATCTGAAGCTGTTTCCGATTCGGCCTTTACTTTATCGACTTTTTCTACGTCCGTTTTTTCTTTTGACGCTTTTTCTTTTAATTCATTTTCTTTTGACGTTTTTTCTTTGGATTCATTTTCTTTATTGAATTTATCTGTTTTTGTACTTTCCTTTGTGCCGTCTTCTACTGATATTACTTTTCTTATTGAATAAATTGCATACAAAATCGCTACAAGCGCAATAATCATTATAATAATACCGAGTATTGTAGCAAAAAAGATAGGGAAAAATGTAAGACTTAAAAATGAGATAATAAAACCTGTAAAACCGATTATTACGGAATACAAAACAACCCGGTCGTATTTGCCTGTGTCGTTTGTATTATTCTTTTTTGAATTCATAGTTGTAAATCTCCTTAAAATTTAATGAAAAATAATATTTTAATATATCAAATGTATTTGATAGTATAACAATAAATGTATTTGATATATATTAAATGGACCGTAAAAATAAAAATTAGAGATGTATGAAAAATTTTACATGAAAAATAAAAAGGAAAAGCCGCATCGCGGCTTTTCATAAAAAGAATAAAACGAAACAACAAAATTAGGCCACCGACACTAAAACCGAAAAGGAAAAGAATAAAATGAAGCGAACGTTAAAATCCTAAAAGAATAAACGAAACAACGGCGTATCATTGACATCAAAAAAAACGAGGCACGGAAAAAATCCTAAAATGCACCGCGCCAAAACAAAAAAAACGGCGCAAGGTCGTATCATTGACACACGAAAAAACGGAGCGAACGTTAAAATCCTAAAAGAATAAAACGAAACTACGGCGTATCATTGACACCAACAAAAAACGAGTCACGAAAAATCCTAAAATGCGCCGCACCAAAACAAAAAAAACGGAGCGAGGTCGTATCATTGACACACGAAAAAACGGAGCGAACGTTAAAATCCTAAAAGAATAAAACGAAACTACGGCGTATCATTGACATTAACAAAAAACGAGGCACGGAAAAAATCCTAAAATGTACTGCGCCAAAACAAAAAAAACGGAGCGAGGTCGTATCATTGAAACTCAAAAAAACGAAGCGAACGTTAAAACCCTAAAAAAGAATAAAACGAAGCGAACGTTAAAGTCCTAAAAAGAATAAAACGAAGTAACGGCGTATCGTTGACATCAACAAAAAAACGGGCAACGGAAAAAATCCTAAAATACGCCGCGCCAAAACAAAAAAAACGGCGCAAGGTCGTATCATTGACACTCAAAAAAAGGAAGCGAACGTTAAAATCCTAAAAGAATAAACAAACTGCAAAACAAAACAAACAAACCAAAACAAACAATAAAAGGGAGATGTATCAAATTAAAAGTAAAGAAAGTGAATCGGATATCCGACTTTATTTGTATTATGCAAATCAATGTAATCCGAAAAAATGTACGGGAAAGAGACTCTCAAAATTCAATTTGGTAAATTTATACGAGGAAATCAAAAAAACACCGCAATATTCAATATTGCTGGACCCGACAGCGGAAAAAGCGGTATCGAAAGAAGATAATACGGAAAACGGAATTGTTGTTTTGGATTGCACGTGGACACATGCGGAAGAAACGTTTCCTCTTCTTTATCAAAAGAAACTCCAAAGAAGAGCGTTGCCGTTTCTTGTTGCGGCAAATCCGGTTAATTTCGGAAGACCTTTTCAGTTGACTTCGGCCGAAGCTTTTGCCGCGGCATTATATATCTACGGGAAAAAAGAACAGGCTGAAGAAATCATGTCAAAATTTAATTGGGGATATGTATTTTTAAAAATGAATGAAGAACCGCTTGAAGAATACTCAAACGCAAAAAATAGTAAAGAAATTGTTGAAATTCAAAGTTATTATTTGTAAATTATTGAAATTCAAAGTTATTATTTGTAAATTGTTTAATTTTGTAAGTTATTAATAGCTTGTAACTTATTAATAGTATGAACATCTTAGTTAGTTCGATGATTATAAAATAAATTAAAAATAAATAAATTAACTGGATTAAATAAAACCGTGATGATATAGTGTCTGGGAAAGATTTGGGACCGATTAGAAAACATATTCAAAGTTTTGATATCAGTTTTCATGGCGGTAAAGTTTTGGAGTATGCCGAAAAACTCGGAATTCCTGAAGAGGAAATATTGGATTTTAGTGCGAATTTGAATCCGTTGGGAAGTCCTTTCGATTATCATGAATATAATTTGAGTATTGAAGAAATTGCAAAAAAAGCGCACGAGAAATCTATAAATTATCCTGACAACAGATATTTAGATTTTAAATCGGCCGCTGCAAAGTTTACCGGTTTTGAAAACGTAAAACCGGAAAACATAATTCCGGGAAACGGTTCAACTGAAATTATAAGATTGATTGCACATTGCGTTTTGGAAAAAGGTGACAAAATAATTGTTCCGTACCCGACGTTTGGCGAATATGAAGCGCAGTGCCGAATTCAAGACGTGGAAATAATCGATGTCGCTTTGGATGAAGTAATGAGCTTTTCGAAAGAAGAAATAAAAGAAAAAGAAGCGAAAATACTCTTTTTATGCAATCCTAACAATCCTGACGGGCGCCTTTGGAAAAGAGAAGAAATATTAAAACTGGCAAAAAAGTGTGAAAATGCAAAAACGCTTTTGTTTGTAGACGAAGCGTTCATTGAGCTGTCCGACGTAAAACAAAGTGTAGCCGACATCGCTGCAGAAAACGATTATGTATTTGTGATGAGGTCCCTTACAAAAGCGTTCGGGCTTCCCGGAATTCGATTAGGTTTCGGAATTGCAACAAAACACATTGCAGACATATTAAACGTTGCAAGGCTTACATGGAACTTAAGTCCTTATCAGGAAATGACGGCTGTCGCTCTTTTGTCAATGGAAGGGGGAGTAAATTCCGATTTTTTGAAAAAGTCGAGAGAATATATTTTTGAAGAAGGAAAGTTTTTACGGGAAAAAATATCCGAAATATGGGGATTTATACCGGGTGAAGTAAATACAAATTATATATTGGTAGATATAAGCCAAAGAAAGTTCGGATCTTCTGAGTTAGTTGAAAGAATGGCAAACCACGGCGTTTTAGTCAGGGACTGCATATCGTTTAAAGGTCTTAAAGACGGATATGTGAGAGTGGCTGTCAGAACAAGAGAAGAAAATATTGAGCTTATAAATACTTTTAAAATTGTAATTCAGGAATGGGCAAGAGATTTTGCCAAAAACGAACTGAAAGAAAATTTAAAAAACAAAAAAGGAAAAACAGGCGAAAACGGAAGAAAAACATGCGAATATTACCCGTGCCATTTTGAAGGGCAGGACTGCACTTTCTGTTATTGTCCGTTCTACCCATGCAACGATACAAGAACAGGCGGTTGTTTTGTAGAAAAAACAAGGACAAAAGAGCTTGTATGGAGTTGTATCGACTGCTACATTGTGCATCTAAGAGAGCCGGTAGACCAAATAATGGAATATCTTATGAAAGACGAAGACACGGACAAAATGATCGAATGTGCATGGAACAAAGTAATGATTCCGATTTTGGAACAAAAAGATGAAAAACAAATTCTTGCAATTTGTAAAGAAATAAAAAAACAAAATGAAAATTAAAACAAAAAAATAAAACAAAAAAAAATAAAACAAAAAACGGCGGAAAACAATTGACTAATCTCGGTTATTATTTAGAGAATATATTAAATTTTACGGATTTGGCAGGCTTAGATTTAACTTTACAAAACGTATTAAATCCGTTCAACCAACCTTATTACGAGTTTGCGGCAGTGCTTTTAATTGCGGTTTTGGCAGATTTAATCTTCCAAGAGCCGCCAACGGCAATACATCCGGTAGTTTTAATCGGAAAATGGATTTCTTTTGTCAAAAAGCATGTTCCGAATTCATATAAGAAATTGTACGGCATATTTATAGGCTTGTCAACAATTTTTATTTCTGGAGCGGGAGCTTTCTTAATACTCTATTTGACAAATTTGGATTTTGTGCCCGCAATAATTCGAGTCATAATACAAGCATTCTTTTTAAAAGCAACTTTTGCAATTCGCAGTATGATAACGCCTGCAAATGCAATATATAAAGAAATGAAAACTACGAGTGAAAGGGAAAATATAAGATTTGAACTTAGAACGTATGTGAGTCGCGATACTAAAAAATTAAGCGACGAGCATATTGTATCTGCAATAGTTGAGTCAATCTCGGAAAATTATGTCGACTCGATTCTTTCTCCTATATTTTACTATGCGGTTTTCGGACCTTACGGACTGATTGCAGCATATTGTTTTAAAGCTGCCAGCACCCTTGACTCGATGGTTGGATATAAAGATGAAATACATAAAGAGATCGGTTGGTTTTCCGCAAAAACAGATGACGTTTTAAACTTTATTCCCGCAAGAATTTCTCCCGTTTTCTTAGCAATCGGAGCAATTTGTTCAAATTTTATTCCCAAAATCAAACCGAAACCTGAATTCTCCGCAAAAGAATGTATAAAATGCACGATTAAATATCATTCCGTTTCCAAATCTCCAAATTCGGGATGGTCGATGGCGGCAGCAGCCGGCGCATTGAAAGTGAAACTCGTAAAAGAAGGAGAATATGTAATAGGAGAACTTTACGAAAAAGTGAATATCGAAGATATTAAAAGAATATCGATATTGCTTATTACATCGTCTGTAATTCTTGTAACTATATTTTTATTTGTGATGACTGTTATTCCGTATATATTCAGATTCTGTTTTCAAATTTCCTAAATTATGTTTTTAGATTTTCTAAATTATGTTTTCAGATTTCCTAAATTATGTATTCAAATTTCCTAAATTATGTTTATAAATTTCCTAAAATTATGTTTCTAAATCTTTTCGAGGTTGTATTCTATGAATAAAATTGCTGAAAAAAAATATGCAATTGAAAAAGTATTGGCAGAAGAAGGAATTTCTTATGATTCCTTGCTAAAGACTGCTCTTGAATTTTATGTGCCGCATCCCGGAATTGAAACTGAAGAAAAAGCGGCATATTATTTTAGAAGAGAATATGATTATGCACTAAGCGACCCTAATGTGTCTCTTCTCATATATTCAGCAGTTTTGCTTGAAAGAGAAGGAAAAAAAGGAAATCTTCCGGATTTAAGTAAAGAGTCATATGAGAAAGATATGACTTTTATAATAGCTGATGAAGTTTTGGGAGAAAGTTTGGCCGAATATATCGGAGGTCATAAAGGAAAATTTGAGTTTGTAAGATTTGATAAAAACAAACCCGGAATTTTAAAAGAACTCGGACCCTTTATTGACGATATAATCGGAGGACTGCTTGGAGGAATTTCCGCAAATATGTATTCAAGAGCCGGATTTGAAAAAGAATATGAATGTAAATAATTTTTAAATATGAATATAGATATTAAATAATTCTAAGCTTTTAAATAATTAAAGGTATATTAAATAGCTAAAAAGTAATTAAAAATCATAAATTTCTTATTTAATTATTGTTTAATTATTATTTAGTTTTATTAAATTTTTTATTAAACTTTATAAAATTTATTATTAAACTTTATTAAATTTATTATTAAACTTTATTAAATTTTATCATTAAAAAAACCGTTTTTATCGTTTGTTGATTAATTGATTAATTTAATTTTATCATTTTAAAATTTTAAATTGACAGGTGAAGTATGACATTTTGGTTGGCGATGAAGGCCGGTTTCGGTTTCCTATCCACAATTCCTGTAGGAATTACAATGGAAGGAATTGACGCTCTTATGAAAAAATTGTATATGTATGCAATCGTCGGATCGATTTTGGGGCTGATTATAGGAATTTTCGGAGCCGTAACTGAAGTAATTTTCCCGACACCGCTTACTGTTATTTTAATTATGGGCTTTATTTATTACATCATCTGGTTTAATCATTTGGACGGTGTCGCCGATATGGGAGACGGGATGACGGCACACGGAACGGTTGAAAAGAAAAGAAAAGCTCTAAAGGATATGGCGGTCGGTGTCGGTGGAGTTGCTTCAGTTGTTCTTGTTATGTTGGCACTTTATGCGGCTCTTATAACTCTTGAAGGAGCGGCAATACAAATCGGTAACGATTTTAAAGATTTAAACTTCTATTCAAATTGGTATATGACCGGACCTTTGACCGGTTTTATATTTGAATTCATATACAATTCGGCCGCGTATGAATCTGTTGCGTATAACTCTGCTGCATATAACTCATTTAGTCCGAAATTGATTGCAGCAGCAATTATAGGATTAGCTCTTCTCGTCTCCGAAACGAATGCAAAGCAATCTATGATTACGATTGCAACTTTCGGAAAATCCTTCCAAGAAGGATTGGGTGCAATGACGATTCGAGGCGGAACTTTTAAAAACATGGCTGTAGGGACTGTTTATTCTCTATTAACAGCGTTTCTTTTTTTAGGATTTACAGGTGTTGCCGCAACGTTGTTGTCAATTTTAAGCGCACTTGTCATACTCAAAATAAGCAACAAACACTTTGAAGGGCTAAACGGAGACGGAATCGGGGTTTCAAACGAAATCGGAAGAATAGTGTCTATTGTCTCGATTGCCGTTATATATAATATATTATATAAAATTGCTTTAAACGGAGGTTTTTCATGGACGCTGTAATTATGGCCGGCGGATTGGCTCAAAGATTGGGAATGGGAGAGAAATCGTGCATAAAAATCAACGGAAAATATTTGATAGCTTATGTAATTGAAGCTCTCGAAAATACGAAAGGAATAGAAAATATTTATATATCCGTAACAGATGCAACGCCTCTTACAAAAGAACTTCTCGAATCCGAATTTAAAGAACGTGTAAAAGTAATAGTTGCAAAAGAAGGAAATTACGTACAAGACATGATATATACAATAAAAAAGACGGGAACAAAAGGACCCGTTATGGTTGCGATGTGCGATTTACCTTTGATTGAACCTGATTTGCTTGAAGATATAATGCTTGCTTACGACTGTTGCATTGAGCCTGCTCTTTCAACGTATGTGCCGATTAAAATTTGTAAAGAAATCGGAATAAGACCGGATACGGTTTTCCATAAAAACGGAAAACTGATAATTCCTATAGGAATTAATATTTTGGACTCAAACGATATGGAAAATGAACAGCCAGATTTCAATTATATAATAGAAGACCATCGTGCCGCAATGAATATTAATACTCCGAAAGATTTGAATAATTGTGAAATTGTAATTTCACGCGGTAAAGACAAATCAGGTAAATATAACTTTGAAGGACTGGAGTAATTGATCATAATTTCCGTAAACAAAACTTTTTACATCTATATAACCGCCCATATCCAAAGCGAATAAAATAAATAAAATCAAAATTATAATTTTAGGGATTATAAAAATAATAATATACAGAAGCTCAACTTCTGTTTCGTTTCCCTTTATTTTTATTTTCATAATATTTACCCGGATATCAGCAATTAAATTATAAATCAGTTTGTTAACGAATTGACGGGTGCCGGAATTCTTCCTCCTCTTTTTATGAATTCTTCCGACGAAAAAGAAGAAACGGACATAATCGGACCGCCTCCTAAGAGTCCGCCAAATTCTACCAAATCGCCCTGTTTTTTCCCTGGAACCGGAATTAAACGAGCGGCTGTGGTCTTGTTATTAATTACTCCTATAGCCATTTCATCGGCTATGATTCCTGAAATTGTCGACGCGGGAGTGTCGCCCGGAACTGCTATCATGTCCAAACCGACTGAACAAACAGACGTCATCGCTTCGAGTTTTTCAATGGAAAGCGCACCGCATTCAACTGCTCTAATCATTCCGGCATCTTCGCTTACGGGAATAAACGCACCGCTTAAACCGCCAACGGAAGATGAAGCCATTAATCCGCCTTTTTTAACCGCATCGTTTAAAAGAGCAAGAGCGGCCGTAGTTCCGTGAGCTCCGCACTTTTCAAGACCCATTGCTTCCAAAATTTCGGCCACACTGTCTCCTACAGCAGGGGTCGGCGCCAAAGATATGTCAACTACTCCAAACTCTACACCGAGTCTTTTTGAAACTTCTCGAGCCGCCATTTCACCCATTCTTGTAATTTTAAACGAAGTTTTTTTAATTTCTTCCGAGATTTCACCAAGCGTAGGATTAAAAAGACGTCTTAATGCCGAATTTACAACGCCCGGGCCGCTTACACCTGCATTTATAACACATTCCGCTTCACCTACTCCGTGAAACGCACCGGCCATAAACGGATTGTCTTCCGGCGCATTTGCAAATATTACAAGTTTTGCGCAACCGATTCCGTCTTTATTTTTTGTAAGCTCGGCAGTTTTCTTGATAATTTTACCCATTTCCGATACGGCATCCATATTGATTCCGGATTTTGTTCCCGCAACGTTTACGGAAGAACAAACTTTTTCAGTAGAAGCAAGCGATTCCGGAATTGATGAAATGAAACGTTTGTCGCCGTTTGTAAGACCTTTTTGAACCAAAGCGCTGAAACCACCGATAAAGTCGACATTGATTTCTTTTGCCGCCTCGTCCATCGTTTTTGCAATTTCGACAAAGTCGGGATTTTTACACGATTCCGCAACGATTGAAATTGGAGTTACTGAAATTCTTTTATTTATTATCGGAATTCCGTAAAAGTCTTGAACTTCATCGACTACGGGTACAAGTTTTTCCCCGTTTTTAACAATTTTTTCAAAAATGTTTTCACAAAAAATTTCATTTTGCGGATTGGAACAATCTCTAAGGCTGATTCCCATAGTAATTGTACGTATGTCTAAATTTTCCATACGAACCATTTCTATCGTTTGCATTATTTCTTCAGAAGTAAGATACATTGAAAAACATCCCGATTAAAATCAAATTCTGTGCATATGTCTGAATATATCTTCATGCTGTACTCGTATTTCGACATTGTGAATTTTACCGATTTCCGCCATTGCATCTTGAAAATCGGACAACACAAAGCCGCTTGAAGGCACTTCACCTATCATAAGCATCGTAAATATATCGCCCATCAAAGTTTGACGAATATCTATAATATTTACCTTAAATTCCGACATCTTCTGTGTAACGCCCGCAACAATTCCTACCGCATCAACACCGATTACTGTAATTACAAAGCGATCTGTTTTCATAAAAACGACTCTATTAATTAAATTAAATAAAAAAATAAATATAAAAAATTAAATAAAAAATTGAATAAACGGAACATTAAAAAGGCGCGGATATATTTAAAATCATGTGTTAAATATTGTAATCACGGATATTAATACAAAAATTAAAATAAGTGTTAAATATTATAGTACACGTTGTAACTGTTATTAAATTCACGAAAAAGAAAACAAAAAACAGGTGTGGTTACTATTAAATGGCATAAAGATTGTAAATACATGGGATTAGATTATGAATACACTTTGAAAGATTTGGCCAGATTTCATGGACATTTGGGGCCTTATATTGTTTTAGGATATAAAATGGGCAGATTCATATTTGAAAATGTTTGCAAAAACCCTTTTGCTGTTAAAGCTTTAGTATTTTGCAGCGGACAAACACCGAAATCCTGTCTGGCTGACGGAATTCAATTGGGAAGTGGATGTACTTTCGGAAAAAGAAATATTGAAATTGAAATATCTGACGACGTTTATGCCGAATTTACGGTTTCCGATAAAGTATACAGATTAAAACCTTACCCACTCAAAGAAATAGACAAAGAAAACAAAGATTACGAACTTGAAATTGAAAAAATGTCTGAAGAAATCTATTATATGGAAAATTCGGAACTGTTCTCTTGTGAAATTGTTGAAAACCGGAAAAAAAGAATTAAAAGAGAATGTATTTAAATTATAAATCTGTATAATGTGTAAAAAACAAAAAAACAAAAAAACAAAAGATTAAAGGTGTGATAGATTGAAATTTATAAATAAAAAAATGGCTCTCGCCATTTTTTCGGTTTCGGTTTTGATATTGTCCGTGATATGTTTATCCGGGTGTATAGGAAACGGGGAAAACGAAACAAACACGACAAATTCAACAAATGTAACAAATTCAACAAATCCAATAAATAATAAAAAACCCGGAGGAACTCTTCCGACTGCGCTTCCGGTACATAAAAATACCGATCCGAAATATGTAGGATTCGCAACTGCCGATATGGTTAATCCTAAAATAAGCAATATGGAATTTGCTGCCGTAATGGAAACTGAATCTGAAAAAGATAACCCGGAAATGGGTATTAATTTGAAAGGATTTGAAGGAATTTATTTAGGAAACGGAAATCTGTATTTATATGCATATACGGCAAAAAGCTCGTACGAAGCGGATAAAGCAATAGAAAATATTATAAAAACGTTTGAAAATAAAACGGAAAAGTATATAAAAGAAACAAAAATAAACGGTCATGATGCACTTGTTTCTGCTGAAAAGAAAATAGGTGTAGACGAAAGAGTTGAATACACTTATTATTGGGCAAAAGGAAATTTGGTATTCATAGCCGTTGGAAACGGTGTGGACCAAAATAAAGTTGAGGAAGGAGCAAAAGCAATAAATATATAATTCAGATAGTTGAAAAAATGTATCAAAATAAAAGATTTTATATTCCGACAAAAATATATTTTGAAACAGGTATCACAGACAGGTTAAAAGATATATTAAAAGATGAAAATTTTAAAAGAGCTCTTTTAATTTGTGATTCATTCTTTGAAGAAAACGGAACGGCGGAAGAAATAAAGAATAAAAACGATGCTGTTTTAGATATATTTTCGGACTTTACGCCAAATCCTATGCTTTCCAAAGTTGAAAAAGCAAGCAAACTTTTAAAAGAGCTGGATGCGGATTGCGTAATAGCTTTAGGCGGCGGAAGCTGTTTGGATCTGGCAAAATTTGCAAGCGCATATAGATATGCCGACGGAAAAATCCAAGATTATTTTTTCGGAAAGAAAAAATTTGAAAAGCATATTCCGTTAATTGCAATTCCCACAACGGCCGGAACGGGATCGGAAGTCACGTGTGTTTCCGTTTGCAATGACGATATATCAGGAATAAAATCACCGCTAAACGATGAAAAATTTTATCCGTATATATCAATAGTGGATCCTCGGCTTACGCTTAGCGTTCCTCCTTTTGTGACGGCAACAACGGGACTTGACGCAATGGCTCATGCACTTGAAGCATATTGGTGCTGCGCTCATAGAGACATTACCGATACTTTTGCCGTAGCTTCATTAAAATCGATTTTCGGAAGTCTGGAACAAGCATATTCGGACACAAAAAGGCAAAACATTGAAGCAAGAAGAGAAATGTCGAAAGGCTCTTTGTTTGCAGGTTTAGCATTTTCTCAAACAAAAACGGCAGCTGTTCATGCATGCAGTTATCCTCTCTCTTCAAACTTTTATTTGTCACACGGAGAGGCATGCGCATTTACGCTTGATTTATTCCTGCTTGAAAATGCGAAATTCGATAAAAGAATTGAAACGCTTGCAAAGGAACTGGGATTTGTAAATGTAGATGAAATGGCGTCGAAAATAAAATATTTCAAAAAGAAATTTAAACTAAAAACAACCCTTGCAGATCTGGGTTGTAAAGACAGCAAAAAACTGGCAGAAGAATGTTTAGCTCACCCGCTATACAATAATAATCCCGTAAAACATTCCGTGGAAGAATTGGCAGCTCTGCTCGAAGAATTAAAATAAATGAAAAAATGTAAAAGAATAAAAAATAAAGAATTAAAAAAATAAAGAATTAAAAAAATAAAGAATTAAAAAAATAAAGAATAAAAAAATAAAGGAAAAATGTAAAAAAAAATATGGAAAAAGTTAATTTTAACTTTTTCCTATATATTCTTGTATTGATTTTATTGTCATTTCTTTTTCAATAGCAGATTCTATTGCTATTGCGGCCGCTTTGGCGCCTTGCAATGTTGTAATATAGGGAACGCCGTTGTCGACTGCAGAGCGTCTGATTTTGGATCCGTCGTGGCGTGCTTTGGGTTTTAATGTCGGTGTATTTATAACGAGATGCACTTCGTTTTTACGTAATCTGTCAAGAATGCTTGGAGTTCCTTCGTGAATTTTATGAACAACGTTCATTGAAACACCGTTGTTTTCCATAAATTCGGCCGTCCCGGTAGTTCCGATAAGTTTTAAACCGCATGCAGACATTCTGCGTGCAACGTCAAGCATTTCTTCTTTATCGGCATCCCTAATCGACATGAATACCGTTCCTTCGACAGGTAATTTATTTTCAGCGGCCATTTCCGCTTTATAATACGCCAAGCCGAAATCGTAATCGATTCCCATAACTTCGCCTGTACTTTTCATTTCGGGGCTTAAAAGCGGGTCACCGCATGAGAGCTTATCGAAAGGCAAAAGTACTTCTTTTACCGCAATGTGATCAATTTCAGGCTCTTTTTCAAAGTCGTAGCCCATTTCTTTTAAAGATTCGCCTGCCATGACACGTGCGGCAATTTTTGCAAGAGGAATTCCGGTTGCTTTTGAAACGAAAGGAACTGTTCTGCTTGAGCGCGGATTTGCTTCCAAAATATACACATCGCCGTTTTTTTCCGCCATCTGAATATTAATAATTCCTTTAACGTTAAGTGCAAGTGCAACGTCTTTAGTGTATTTTCGGACAGTGTTCAAAACGTCATCTGATAAATTTTGAGGAGGAATTACGCAAGCGGAATCGCCTGAGTGTACTCCCGCCTGTTCCACGTGTTCCATAATTGCGCCGATTAAAACAGTTTTTCCATCAGATACGGCATCAACATCAATTTCACGGGCACCATCCAAAAAGTCGTCGATTAAAATCGGATGGTCGGGAGATACGCGAACTGCCGCAATCATATATTGTTCCAGTTCGTCACGGTTTGAAACAATTTCCATCGCACGGCCGCCCAAAACATATGAAGGACGAACGAGTACGGGATATCCGATTTTTTCCGCAACTTCCACCGCTTCCGCTTCCGATGTAGCGTAACCTGCATCCGGTTGCAAAATTCCGAGTTTGTTCATTAAAATGTTAAACTTCTCACGATCTTCCGCCAAATCCATATCTTCCGGAGTAGTTCCGAATATTTCGGTCGGAAGATTACGGCGAGTGCATTCTTCTTTTAGCGGAATTGCCAAGTTTACGGAAGTTTGACCCCCAAATTGAACAAGGACACCGTCCGGTTTTTCGTGTTCGATTACATTCATTACATCTTCAAGCGTAAGCGGTTCGAAAAACAGTTTGTCCGACGTATCAAAATCGGTCGAAACCGTTTCAGGATTGTTATTTATAATATGAGTTTCAATTCCGATTTCTTTTAAAGCCGTTACGGCATGAACAGTACAATAATCGAACTCAATCCCCTGACCGATACGAATAGGACCTGAGCCTAAAATTAACACTTTTTTCTTTTTTTGCGCCGATTCCTTCGATTTAAATCCTAAATCGCATTCAGCGTTCGGCTTTTCGCCGTAAGTTGAATAGAAATAAGGCGTGTAAGAATATAAGTCACCGGAACATGAATCAACCGACATGTATTTCGGAACGATGCCCGATTTTCTTCTCATTTCGGCAATTTCAATTTCGGAACAATTTGAAATACGTGAAATTTCAGCATCTGTAAATCCTAAAATCTTTGCATCTTTTAAAAGAGAATCTGTAAGTTTTTCGTTTTTGAGACGATTTTGCATATCTGTAATATTTTTAAACTTTTCAATAAAAAACGGTTTCATTCTCGTTAAATCGGCGATTTCGTTTACGGAAAATCCTGCTCTTAAAGCATGGAAAATTGTAAATAAACGAAGATCGGTCGGAACTTTTAAAAGTCTTACAGTCTCTTCGTTTGAAAGCACAAATGAATCCCATAAAACGTCTATATCTAAAGAACGAACCGATTTTAAAACGGACTCCTCTACCGATTGACCGATTGCCATAACTTCGCCTGTACTTTTCATAGCTGTTGTCAATGTTCTGTCGGCCGATTTGAATTTATCGAAAGGCCAGCGCGGAATTTTTGAAACTATATACCTGATATCAGGCGTATACGAAGACGACCCCGGCTCTATCCCTTTAATCATTTCATCAAGAGTTTTTCCAATTGCTATTTTTGCCGTATAGCGCGCAATTGGAAATCCTGTTGCCTTTGATGCAAGAGCGGAAGAGCGTGAAACTCTCGGATTTACTTCAACGATTCTGTAATCTCCGTCTTTGAACGCATATTGAATATTGCATCCGCCTTCAATATTTAAAGCACGAATAATTTTTACAGACGCTTCATGAAGCATTTTTTTATTTTCTTCCGAAAGCGTTAAAATCGGTGCGACAACCATTGATTCGCCCGTGTGAACCCCCATCGGATCGATATTTTCCATAGTACATATAACGATACAGGTATCGTTTTTGTCTCTCATTACTTCATATTCGATTTCCGACCAACCAAGAACACTTTCTTCAATTAAAACCTGGTGAATCCGACTTTTCTTCAATCCGTGGCTTGAAATTTCCAAAAGTTCTTCGTACGTATGAGCAATTCCGCCGCCTGCGCCCCCTAAAGTATAAGCGGGTCGAACAATGAGAGGAAATCCGAATTCATCTACAGCTTTATTAAGCTCGTCAACGGAACTTATAGCAATACTTCTTGGTACTTTTTCGCCAATTTTAAGCATAAATTCTTTAAAAAGTTCTCTGTCTTCCGTATTTTTAATCGCCTCAACGGACGTTCCTATTATTCGAACATTATTTTTTTCAAGAATTCCCATATCGGCAAGTTCCGTCGTTAAATTTAAAGCGGTTTGCCCGCCCATTCCTGCAATAATACTGTCGGGCTTCTCCTTTTCAATGATTTTTTCAATCATACGGGCATTAAGCGGTTCTATGTATACGGCGTCAGCCATATCGGAATCCGTCATTATTGTTGCCGGGTTTGAATTTACCAAAACTACTTCAATTCCCTCTTCTTTTAAAGACCTGCAAGCCTGACTTCCCGAAAAATCAAACTCGGCCGCCTGACCTATAGTTATCGGTCCCGAACCGATCAACAAAACTTTTTTAATCGAATTGTCTTTTGCCATATTAAATAATACCCCGCTTTAAATAAAATAAAATCTCCAATTATATGATTATATGATAATTACGATAAAGTATTTAAAATAATAAATTGTTCGGGGATTAATGTATAACAAATAATAAAAAGTTATTGCAAAAAAGACTATTGATAATATTGATAAAAAAGAAAATCATATTGATAAAAAAAAAAAATCGTATTGATAATAAAGAAAATCAAAATGAAAAAAAAACAAGTAGAATAAAAATAAAGAAAAAAACATGTAGAAAAAAGATAAAATAAAAAATAAAAAAGGAAACAGGAGAACAAATGAAAACTATAATAAATATTAGGATTATAGCGAAAAATATAAGTACTAATAATGTATAATTGTAATAACTTTATAAGCGATAAATTACCAGATACTTAAAGTCTTTTTTAAAAAATAAAAAATATGAATGAAAAATAAGGGAAAAGGACATTTCGCCACAAAAAGTCCTTTTTCCAATTCACACATTTTCCAATTCAATTTTTTCCGAGGTCTACAAACGAATCTTGTAAAAGATACATTTTGAGACAATCTATAAAATGCTATACTAGAATATATACTTATCGTTTGAAATATAGCAAATTATAGTAAAAAACTATCAAAATATAGCAGAATTTTCAACGAATTTAAAAAAAAAATAGCTTTTTTTAGCAAAAAAATAGATCTTGCTACAACTAAATACCGCGCAACACTAAAAAAGCGAATAAAAACAAAATAAAAAAAGAAGATCGGACCAAAAACAATAGCAGTAAAAGCATATATTAAAAAATAGCAAAAAGATAGATTTTGCTATAAAATAATATTTAAAGAAATATTATAAGAAATATGTAATATTTCATCTTCAAATATGTGAGAATAAATTGAAAAAGGAAATATGTCCTACAAAAAGAAACTGTTTTACACAATTGCCGCAAAATAGCAGGCAACAAACTGCTAACATATAAGAATTTATAATAAGTTATAAGAATCTATGAAAAGCTATAAAAAAACTGTAAAAATCTATAGAAATCTATAAAAAAAAGCTGTACAAATAACATAAAAAAAGAGTTTAAAAATAAGAAATTACGTACATTTATCTGCTATAATCTGCTATCAACTCAGATATATTAGAAAGTAATTTATCCAAAAAATAGATACCAGTAGACAGTATAGCACAATATAGAAAATGCTATTTGAAAATTTTTAAAAAAACAACATATAGAATGATATAGAAAGGTATAGAAAACATATAAAAATAATATATCCGGAACTGAAATATTGAATATCTAGAAATAAAATATTGAATAAAAATATAGATATTATAGATGTGAAAAAAAAATAAAAGTATAAATACATGATTACACCTTATAAAAATACAGAACAGTAAGGAATCTTAGGGATCCGGAATATAAGACGAGATATTAATCTATAGAAACATAGAAAATTTATAGAAAAAATATAGGAAATTATAGAAAAATAATAGAATGTGATAGAAAATTGATAGACAATTGATAGAATATCTATAGAATATGCTATTGCAATCTTAAAAACATTAAAAGAGGCTTATTAAAAACATAAAAGGCTTAAAGCCGAGTGAGAAAGTATGGCAAGCAATATAGAAAACGCAGAAACTGATGATAAAAGGACTGAAACAAAGCAGCTTAATGTCAGAATATCGCTTGAACTTCATGAAAAGCTTGATGCTGTAAATGAACCTAAAGGAATGGTTGTAGCAAGAGCTCTTGAAGAATATTTCGCCAAGGCGGAAAAGGAAAAAGAAAGTGAAGCAACCGGATTAAGTCAGGAATATGTAAATGCTCTTTTAAAACAGCTGGAAACAAAAGATAAACAAATCCAAGCACTCACCAACCAACTCAATACAAAAGATGAACAAATCACAGAAAGAGACAATACTACAAAAATGCATATTGCTCAAGTTCAAACGCTGATTAATCAACTTGAGAAAAAACAGCTTGAGTTGGAAAATGAAAAAACTGAAAAGAAAAAATGGTATCAGTTTTGGTAAATTCCGATTTCAATTTTAGGAAATGAAAGCTTTTCCTTTATCGATTTTTACATTTTTCGTGTTGCTTGTTGCTTCATGTTATCATGTTAATTACTTCAATGTAAATCTTTTTCTTTATTATAAATTAAATATATAAAATATTGGAGGTGGGGCATGGAAATAGAGTTAAAAAATATTGGTTTAATAGATCACTGTAAAGTTAAAATCGACGGAATCACTATTATATCCGGGGAAAACGCAACCGGAAAAAGCACTGTGGGAAAAGCTTTGTATGGTGTGTTTAACGGGTTGAATGACATTTTTAACCAAGTTGATGAAATAAGGCATGAGAATATCTATGGAATTTTTTTAAGATATAGCAGATCTGCTGAAATGAAGCGGTCAATCGATTACAGAAAAAAATATGATGAATTGATATGTTATATAATAAAAAACAGAAATCAGTTCATCAGTAATAAAAAATCTTTAAACTATTACATAATGAAAAATAAAAACGTAATTATCGATGAAGAAAATCAAATTCATGATACACTGTTGGAACGTTCGTCTTATTATTCTTCAAAAAATATAGATGATGAAATCGAATCGATTACGGAAGAAATATTTGAATCTTTGAAAATTTCTACGGAACTTATAATAAAAAGAATTGTTCAAAGAAGTTTGGATTCGGAATTTAGAGGGGATATAAAAAACAAATATAAAACAGCTGAAGAAACATCTGTTATAAATTTAACAATAAAAGATGAAATTGTAAAGGTCGAAATTTTAAAAGACGAGGTTTCAAAAGTAAAAAATGTAATGTCTATGACTAAAGAGATAGTCTACATAGACGACCCTTATGTAATAGATGACTTAAATAAGGTGATGAGATCAGGTTTTTTTTGAATTTTGAAGGAAAAAATCACAGAGATACATTAAAAGAAAAGTTATTAAGAGACAGCAAAGACTTGTTGGAAACTATAAAAACCGATGAAAAATTAAAAGATATCTACACCAAATTGGAATATATAAAACTCGGAGAGTTAAAATACCGAAACAATATCGCCAGATATGAAGCTGACGATTTGTCTATAAATGCCGAAAATATTGCTGCGGGATTAAAAACATTTGTTATAATAAAAACATTGCTTGAAAACGGAAGTCTTGAAAACGACGGCACTATGATTTTAGACGAACCCGAAATACACCTGCACCCGAAATGGCAATTGCTCTTGGCGGAGCTAATAGTTTTAATTCAAAAAGTATTTAATATGCACATTCTTCTCAATACCCACAGCCCCTATTTTCTTCACGCAATAGAAGTTTATTCGAAACACCACGGAATATCAAAAAAATGTAGATATTATTTGACGGAATTGGACGAAGAAGAAAAAACGGCACATATAAAAGAGGTCACGGGAAACACGGAAGAGATATATAAATTGCTTGCTGAACCGTTCGATACTTTGGAGTTGATATAAACGTGTTTGAAAATTTCAAATCAACTTTAAAGAAAACTTCGTTTGACAAAGATAACAATTTCCACTGGTTGAAAACAATATACCTTGTATAGACTTTGACAAGTATATGAAATATTATTGCAAAAACGAAGTCACAGAGGCAAAATCAATATTAAGATCTGTTGATGCGATTTTAAAAAACGGAAATGATGTTTATTTTATAGAGTTTAAAAATAAAACAGTAGACAACAAGACGGTATACGAATTAAAAGAAAAATGTTATGATTCGATTTTTGTATATTTCGACAAGAGTAAACAGAGCATAGAAGAATCAAGACAGAGTTTTCACTTCATACTGATAACTAATTACAGTAAAAATAAAAATATGTTTAACAGCTTGGATAAAATTAAACAAAATGTAAGAAATAATGCAAACACGGAATTGAAAAAAATTATAGATAAATTTGAATGCTTTTATTTAAAGTCTGTAAAAGTATGGGACCCCGGGACGTTTAATCAGTTTTTAGCTGCTAAAAAATCGCTTTAAAAAACGTTTAAAAAAAAAACGTTAAAAAAAACGTTTAAAAAAAAACGTTTAAAAAAAACGTTTAAAAAAAACGTTTAAAAAAAACGTTTAAAAAAACGTTTAAAAAAAACGTTAAAAAAAACGTTTAAAAATAACGTTAAAAAATAACGTTAAAAAATATTAAACAGTTGAAGAATTCAACTGTTTAATATTTTATCAATTTCTTGTTTAAGAAGTCGGCTTACGTCTTTTCCGTCGACTCTGCCTCTAAATTCTCCCATTACGGGACCCATTAAAGGACCGAGTGCGGAGTTTTGCTTTTCTTTTATGAAATCTTTTTTCTCGTTTACGAGTTTTATTATAAATTCTTCCACTTCCGATAAGTCAACAACACTTAAATTCTTTTTTGAAACTATTTCGGACAAGGGGGTGTTCGGGGTTTTACAATATTCTTCAAAAAGAGGAATTAGAGATTCTTTTGAAATTTTTCCGTAGTCAACGAGATCGAAGGCTTCTTCAAAAATTTCATCTGTTAAATAATCAACGTTCGTTCCTCCTCTTTTAAGTTCGGCTTTAGTTCCTGTCATGTTTCTTGCAATAAATGTAGGAGTGACGGCGGAACTGTTTACGAATTTTTTAGCTATCTTTTCAAAACCGTCCGGGTTGTAAGAATAAGCCAGTTGTTCTGCGAATTCCCGATTCAAATTATATTCTTTCATGAAACGATCGGCTTTTTCATTTAAAAGCTCAGGAAGGGGTAAGTTTTTGAAATAAGAGTCTTTTACGCAAACGGGCAATATGTCAGTTTCTGGAAACATTCTTGCTGGGCCGGGAAGCGGACGCAAGTAAGATGTATTTCCGTCCGCCTGAGCGTAGCGAGTTTCGCCCGGAACGCCTTCAAAAGCATAGCGCGCTCTTTCAATTACGAGATCCATTGCTTTTCTTATTAAAAACTCGTTTCCTGCCATAAATATAACGGCGTCATCCGAATCCGCATTTACGAAATTTCTAAGAGAATTTACATCGTCTTTGGTGATTCCGTAATTTGGCAATTCGTCTGTATGAAAGAGGCCTGAAACTCCTACCGCTTTTGCTTTATCGGAAAGTTCCGACCCCAATCTTCTGCCGGGCTGAACTTCTCGTCCAACGAAGCCGTTAAATCCTTTTAATACCGTTGCTAAAATGCACCCGTTTTTCATTCCCCTTTGCAATACTTTTGATTTCGTGTTTGAGAAAACTTCTGTCACATCGAAAATTTCACCCGGAACCGATGCTTTTTTAGATAAAAGGTCGTCACGTAATTTTAATAAAGAAACTTGCCTTAAAACTTCTCTTTTTACAATTTCTTCAATCATGTCAAGAGCTTGAACACCTTTTATTTCAACACGCGCGCCGTCCGAAATTGAGACGTTTACGTCTTGCCTTATTGTTCCGATTCCTCTTTTTACTTTGCCTGTAGATCTAAAAATCATTCCGATTTCCGATGCAACTTCATAAACCTGAGAAGGCGTTTTCATGTCCGGGTAAGTTGCAACTTCAATTAAAGGAATTCCCAATCGGTCAAGAGAATATTTTAAATGTTCATCGGAGGATCCAAGAGATGTTGCAGAATCTTCTTCTAAAGACATAGTTGCAATTCTGCAAGTTCCAGACTCTGTTTTTAAACTGCCCGAGCCTGAAATAAACGACGTTCTTTGAAATCCGGTGGGAGACGATCCGTCCACGATTATCTTTCTCATGACATAAACTTTGTCTACCGGAACCATGTTAAACATTTTTGAAACGACTAAAGCCGTTTCAAGCGCTTCGGAATTTAGCGGAAGAGGCGCTTCTTCGTCCATTTCGCCTAAACAGACAGAATCAAATCCTTTATAAACGGAAGGGCGCTTCGCCATAGTCTGCTCAACTGCCGCAGGATCAATAACACCCGATATTCCCGACTTCGGTCTTAAATATCTGAAAAATTCAAAGTTTGAATCCGACTCATCACGAATCGTATTAGAACAGCTGCAATGCAATTTTTCTTTTGTATCAAGCTGCTGATGAATTTCAAGACCGACCATTAATCCAAGTTTCTCATAATCAAACTCAAACGAATCAGAAGAATCAGAAGAATCAGAATCAATTTTTCCGTTTGCAGATGTTGTAAATGTTTTAGATTTTGTAGATGTTACAGATGTTGTAGATGTTGTAGATGTTGTTTTTGTTTCTGTCATAAAACTCACATGAAATTTGAAAATATTAAAAATAACAATATAATATATAATAGTATAATATAAATAGTATAAACGCAATTTATCCAATTCGTTGATTTGTTACAAGTTATGATTGTAGATTTAGTTATAAGTTACGATATAATATAAAACAAACGTACAAAAATTTAATATTTTATGAAAAATTCTAAAAAGAAATAAAGGAAATGTTTGTTTAAAACTTGCAAAACAACATAAAATTTAAATCATTTATTGACATTGTTCATACCCTTATTTACAAAACTATAAATAAAAAACTACATTATAAAAATTACAAAAAAATATAAAAAAAATTATATAAAACACAGAGGTAAAAAATTATGGCAAAAACCGACGTATGTACTACATGTAGCGTAAAGCTGGTAAAAGAAGGATTCATAAGAATGCCGTGTCCGAAATGCGGCGAAGAAATTGGACGCTGCGAAGCTTGCAGAAAGCTCGGAAATTTATATAAATGCCCGAAATGCGAATTTGTAGGACCCTGAATTAAAAATTCAAATATAATTAATTACGAATTATTAATTACGAATTATTAATTACGAATTATTAATTACGAATTATTAATTACGAATTATTAATTACGAATTACAAATATACAAATTTGAAATATACGATTAAAATTATAAAAGAAATCAAAAAGAAATCAAAATCAAGAGGAAAACACATGAGTTTAGTTGCAGTACAAATGAAAGTTATGCCGGAAAGCGCAGATACAGACATGGGAGTTCTTAAAGAAAAAATTATAAACAATATGCCCAAAAGTGCAAAATTAAACGGAGAAATAGAAGAAGAACCGATTGCATTCGGATTAAAAGCACTTATCGTAACCGTCCTTGTAGAAGACGATGAAGGCGGAGTAGAAAGCGTAGAAGAAGCAATCAACGCAATCCCCGAAGCCGAAAGCATCCAAATTATAACAATGACAAGAATATAAGATTAAATATAAAAAAACAAAAACAAGAAGTAAAAAGTAAAAAACAAAAAGAAAAAAAATAAAATTACTTTTTTAAATTACTCTTTTTTTTAATAACTTTTTTTTAAATTATTCTTCTTTTGTATTATTCTTTTTTCCGATTACGGATTCGATATACTCGTTTCTGCATTTTAAAGTAAATCCCACGGGATTTACGGGAGAGGGTCCGGATCCTACGGGAATATATGATTGAATCGAGCGTGTTATAAATTTCTTGGCGATACTGCATGATTCAACTACGGACAAGCCTAAAGAAAGGCAGGATGTAATAGCGGCCGAATAAGTACAGCCGGTTCCGTGCGTGCCGCCTGAAACGAATTTTCCGGGAATTATTGTGAATATGTCGTTTTTGGAATCGTAAATAATATCGGAAGCATCTAAGTGACCGCCTGTTACGATTACATAATCGGGGCCGAAATTTGAAATTGTTTGTGCCGCTTTTTTGGCTGAATCGACTGACGATATTTTGATTCCGGAAAGTACTTCGGCCTCGTGCACATTGGGTGTTACGACTTTTGCAAGAGAAAATAAATATTTAGTCATTACATTAACCGACTCGCTTTTCATAAGAGTTCCCCCGGACTCTGAAACCATCGCTGGATCGACAACTATGGGAATTTTATACTCATCGATAAGATTTGAAACTTCTTTTGTGATTTCGGGAGATGAAAGCATTCCGGTTTTCGCATGAGATATTTTTATGTCGGAGCAAACCGTTTCAAATTGAGAACGAATTACATTTAAAGGAAGATCGTAAACGCCCGCTACTTCTACGGTATTTTGAGATGTCACAGATACAATTACGCTCGTTCCGTGAACTCCAAACATTGAAAAAGTTTTTATGTCGGCCTGAATTCCCGCTCCGCCGCCCGAGTCGCTTCCGGCAATCGTCATTACACTTGGCGGATTTGAACCGACTTTTGGAAATCTGAAAAGAGAAGAAAAATCATCCATAATTATTCCACAACTGAAAAATTAATAAATATATCAAAATATTTCTACATATTTAATGCTTAAAGTATTTAAAACAAGCTAAAACAAAAACAAACTAACACAAACTAAAACAAACTAAAACAAAATAAAACAAACTAAAACAAGCTAAAAGAAAATTCTTAAATTTAATCTAAAAATTTAAATAGGTTAAACTACCAATATGCGCATTATTCAATTGTTTTATAAATATATAAAATAAGGATTTTAAAATTGTTAAGGAGTATCATGTATGGCAAATAGACCGCTTGACGCATTAAATGAATGGATTAACTCATCTGTAACAATACGCCAAAAAGGCGGGCGCGAATTTACGGGCATTTTAAAAGGATATGATGTTCATATGAACGTTGTACTTGAAAATGCGGAAGGAATTAAAGACGAAAAAACACAGAGTTACAAAAGCCTCGTAATTAGAGGAGATACGATTGTATACGTTTCTCCAAAAAAATAAATGAATAAAATTAATTAATTAATTAATTAATTAAATAAATAAATAAATAAAATAATAAAATTAAACATAACGATTAGTGATTATTATCAACTCTTTATTATCAACTCATCGTATTTTGCGAAAAGTTTAATAATAAAGAGAGCCTTTGTGTTAGAATTCTATATTTTAAAACAATATTTAAAATGAATTCTATATTACAAAAAAGAATGAAGGGACCGGTGATATTTAATGGTAAAAGGAACACCCTCAATGGGTAAGAGACAAAAGAGAACGCATACAGTTTGCAGAAGATGCGGAAGAGTATCTAAAAACGTACACACTAAACAATGTACTGCGTGCGGATTCGGAAGAATGAAATGCAGAAGAGACTATAGATGGAAATTAAAAGCCAAATTGAACAGAAAATAAATTAAAAACAACATAAAAATAACATTTTAAAAAGTTTAGGTAATAATCCGATAGTTTATTGGAAATGAAATAAGCCGTACATTTTTAAAAAAATGTACGGCTTTTTTTATCGACTTTTGACAACTAAATACTACTGTTTTTATTCCGCTAAATTTTTTATTAAGTTTTTATTAAGTTTTTTATACAGAGTTGTCATTAAAAACATAATTAAAAATTCTAAACATTTAATATTTTAATTTTAAATGTAAACATTTTAAACATTTAATATTTTAATTTTAAATGTAAACATTTTTAATATATTAAATATTTTAGATATAAAAAAATTAAATATTATTAAAAAAAATAAATATTATTAAAAATTATTAAAAATAATTAATATTATTTTATTAAAAGTTATTGAAATTATTAAATATTATATCCGACTTTGGGCTGATAAATGTGAGAGAAGAGTGCGGCGTTTCCGGAATTATATTAAACAATCAAGGACCACAGACAAACATAACTGCTTTTAAATTATATTATTCGTTGTATGCTCTTCAGCATCGGGGTCAGGACTCTACGGGAATCGTTGTATTTGACGGTCTTAAGTCAAGGCATGTAAAAAGTATGGGTTTGGTCTCGGAAGCGTACAATAAACAAAATATAAAAGATCTTACGGGATATGTTGGAATCGGGCATGTGAGATCGGCAACAGAAGGAACGGCAATTATTGAGAATTGTCAGCCGTTTACTATAAATTTCAGAGGAAGTCCTATTGCAATTTCGCATAACGGAAGCCTTGTAAACGCAAAAGAACTTAGAGAAGAAATCGAATCGGAAGGAAGAATACTTATGACCGATCTCGATGCGGAAATAATTGCGCTTATCCTTGTAAAAGAACTCCTTAAAAGAAATCCGATTGAAGCAATTCAAGCCGTTATGAAAAAACTTGTAGGATCATACGGATTGACTATAATTTTAAACGGAGATTTATACGCCGTTAGAGACCCGTTAGGAATTAAACCGCTATGCTACGGAACTATAGACGGAGGTTTTGCGGTAGTATCGGAAAGTGTGGGTCTGGATACGATTAACGGAAAGTTTGTGCGCGATATTTTGCCGGGAGAAATTGTTGCGTTAACGAAAGACGGAAAAGTCAGAAGCGTTGAAACGGAAAAAGATCCAAAAACTGCTCACTGCATTTTTGAATATATATATCTTGCAAGACCGGATTCCGTAATTGACGGAAAACTCGTATACGAAGTAAGAGAAAAAATCGGAAAACAATTGGCAAAAGAACACGGCGTTCCTGACGGAGACATTGTCTGCCCTGTTCCGGATTCGGGAATTGCATCGGCAATCGGATATGCAAGAGAATCAAAAATAATGTATCTTGAAGGCCTCATGAAAAACAGATATATAGGAAGGACATTTATTTTGCCTACTCAAGAATCAAGAGATATGGCAATCAGGCTCAAAATGAATACTATAGATACAAATCTTAAAGATAAAAAAGTAGTATTGGTGGACGACAGCATAGTAAGAGGAACGACGTCAAGAAGAATTATCGATATGATGAGAAAATCCGGAACCGATGAAATCCACTTAAGAGTGGCAAGTCCGCCGATTATGGGTCCGTGCTATTTCGGAACGAGTATGGCATCAAGAAATGAATTAATTGCAAGCAAAAAAACAAATGAAGGTATCTGTACTTTGATAGGTGCCGACACTCTTGAATATATAAGTATTGAAGGTCTTGTTTCGGCTATAGGAATTCCGGAAGAAAAACTTTGTTTGGGTTGTGTGACACAAAAGTATCCGTTAAAAATTGAAGGAGAAAAAACAAGGGAATTAAAAGACGAATAATTGAATAAAAAATAAAAATGAATAAAAAATAAAAAGTTGAAAAGTGATTGAAATATGGTTTACGATACGGAAATTGCTGTTATAGGAGCATCGCCTGCAGGACTTTTGGCTGCAAGAAATGCGTCAATCGGAGGTGCGGATGTAACTCTTATTGAAAAGAAAAGTGAAATCGGAGTTCCGAGTCACCCTGCAAATTCTATATATAAAGGAATGATGGGGATTACTTCTGAAAAAATTAACAAATGTTATGTCAGGCGAAAAATAAAAGGTATGAAAATCATATCGCCAAGCGGACATGAAGTAAAAATCGACACTTAGGGATATGCAATAAATAAAGAAAAGTTTGACAAATACTATGCAAAACAAGCGGAAAAAAAGGACGTAAATATTGAATGCGGAAACGAAGTAATAGATATTGTCAAAAAAAGAAATAAATTTTATATTCACAAAATCGATGAAGACGACAAGATTAGTACGATAAGATCCGACCTGGTTATTTTAGCTGACGGAGTTTTTTCTAAAAATTCAAAAAAACTCGGGCTTAATACGATGAAATATCCGTACGACATTGCGTGGGGAACAGAGCTGGAAATAAAAGTAAAAGATATTGGTAGAACCTGCTACGGTGAGTATTATATAGGAAGTCATGCGCCCGGATGGAAGTCGAGCTTTTTGCCTCTTGGGAAAAATAACGCCGCTGTCGGCGTTTATGTAAGAAGGCACGGTAAAAATTTGAAGCCGTATATAAACAACTGGGTTTCCGAAATACAGAAAATTAAAGGATTTTCCGAAGATGATATGGAAATTGTTTCAAAAAAGTTTGCAGGTGACCCAATAGTTACGATTCCGAGAGAAATTGTAAAAGACGGAGTTATGGTTTGCGGAGGCGCTGCAGGGCAGTCGGGTATCGGATATGCAATGCGAGCCGGACAAATTGCGGGACAAGTCGCCGCAAGAGCAATTGCAACTGACGACACATCTCTTAAAACTCTTTTAAATTATAAAAAACAATGGAAATCGGAACTTTGGACAGAACACGTTTTCGGAAGATTGGCTTTTGAAGCGATCCGAAAAATGGATGATGAAGAACTTGATGAAATTTTGGAAATTTATGAAGACGAAGATTTAACCGAAAAGTTAAAAGGAAATACGATGATTCAAGGAATTTCGGTAATTGGAACTCTTATTAGAAAAAAACCAAGCGCAATATTAAAAGCAAGTGCGTTATTTAGAAACAGATAATGAAAATATAAAAAATGAAAAAAATATAAATAACAAAATATAAAAATGCAAACAATAAGTTATAAAAATATGATCAATTAATTATAAAAATATAAACAATGAATAATAAAAATCTAAAACCGGGGCATGATATGGAAAAAGCTGATGAAAATAAAAAATACTATATTTATAAGAATCCGTTTTTTTCCGTATTTATTTCAATAAAAAATAAAAGAAGTGCGGTAAAAACGGAAGGTGTTTTAGCACCTGTTTTAAAGAAGTTTGTTGAAAGAGAAATGGATTTTTTTAATGACAAAAAAATTGTAAAACAATGTGGAAAACATCTGATATTTTCAACATGGCTTCCGCCGATTCCATCGACTGCGTTTAACAGACTTGTAAAATCAAGAATGGCAGGGCTTCTCGGTCAAAATAAACCGGAACAGATGACAATTTCAATTACGGAAGACTGCCCTAACAAATGTTTGCACTGCGCACTTCCAAACAAAAACAACAATTCAAAACTCAATCTCGATGAGGCAAAAAGTGCAATTGACCAGGCAATTTCAATCGGTGTTTCAAATATCATATTTGACGGGGGCGAGCCGTTAGTTTATGAAAATTTGGAAGAATTGATAAATTACGTGGACAAAAGAAAAGCAATCGCCGGAATGTTTACATCGGGTGTCGGATTAACTTACGAAAAAGCAAAGTCTTTAAAGGAAGCGGGGTTGTATTCGATTACTTTTAGTTTTGACAGCGCTTTTGAAGAAAACCATGACAAAATGAGAGGACGAAAAGGGACATACAGAAATGCTGTAGAAGGAGTCGGATATGCGAAAAATGCGGGCCTTTTAGTAAATATGTATAATGTTTTAGGACCTCACAATATTGGAGAAATATATGATTTATATTCTCTTGCAAAAGAATTGGGTGCAGACGAGCTTTCATTTTATGAAATAGTTCCGACCGGCCGCTGGTTTGAAAAAACTGACTTTATATTGAGCAAAGAAGATCATAAAAAATTTAAAGAATTTTTAAGAGAAAAAGAATATGAAGACGGACCGAGAATATTTGCAGGACCGGAAATAATTGAAAATTTCGGTTGTATGGCCGGAAAACAATGGATTCATGTGACACCCGAAGGAGACATTCTTCCGTGTTCGTGTATTCCGATTCCTTACGGAAATATAAAAAACGGAAAAAACTCGATGAAAAGCGCATGGAAAAAAATTGAAAATGAAAAAGAGTATTGCAATCAAAAAAAATGCCTTATGCGCGACAAAGAATTTAGAGAAAAAAAGGGACTTGTATAATTTTAACTTATTTTATAAACGGCTAATTTTATAATCGGTTAAAATTATATAACGGTTAAAACAATATATAACGGTTAATATTTTAAGTTAAATGAATAATAGTTCCGGGTGAATCATGGTTACTGAAACAATTTCAAGTATAATTTCAAGTGTAATTTTATTAATTACTTTTGAAAATGTCGGGAAGTTGGCTGTTTTTTTGCTTGTTTTAGCTATAGTTGTCAACATTTTGGCTTTATTGATAGGGTTTTACAGTCTCCGTAAAAAAAGAATTTTATTTCCAAAGTTCGTATTGTTTACGCTTTACCTTTTTTATTCCCCGCTCCACTACATATTTAAAACATTTTCGATTAGAGAAAAGCTCGTAGATGAAATACTTGTTGAAATACAAAATGCGGTACATCTGAATAAATTTAAAAAAGCGGATGAAAGAAAAATCATATTGATACCCCATTGCATGAGAAACAGAAAATGCAAAGCAAGATGTGACCCTCTCTACGGTTATTATTGTAAAAAATGCGGATTGTGCAACATCGGAGAAATAATCGAAGAAGCAGAAAAAAGAGATTTTAAAGTATTTATATTGCCGGGTGGAAGTTTCATTAAAAAAATATTTAAAGAATATAAGCCGACTTCATGTATAGAAGTCGCATGCCCAATTGAGTTAAGTGAAGCAATGACTATCGGCTCTAAAATACCGGTTCAGGGAGTATATTTGAAAAATGACGGCTGCTTTGAAACAGTTGCAGATATTAATGAAATTATTGAAAAAATGGAAATAAAAGAAAGAGAGAAAAAAGAAAAAAAATAAAATATTACGGCGGGAATAAGAATCCATGTATGATTTTCTTGGAAAATTAATAATTATTTTCATTATAATATCAATAATATTGGTCTTTTTATCTATATATATAGGTAGAAAAGAATATGCAGTAACAAGTGTATTCATATACAAAAGAGCGGAAAATATTCTTGACTTCTTTTTAATGCCTCTTTTAATGGTTTACAGATTTTTCAGAAACGATACTGAAAAGCTTTATAAAAAGATAGTAAATGTAAAAAATAACGCTCATAGAGCCGATTTCAAAAAAACGAAAAACAGAATAATAATTGCACCTCATTGCATGAGACATATAAATTGCCCCGCTTTTTCAACAACGGAAGGAATAATATGCAAAAAATGTAATCTTTGCGTATTTACAGAAATGAGCGATTTAGCTGAAGAATACGGATATAAACTCTTCATTATAACAGGTTCTTCTTTTGTAAAACGTATATTAACTTCGGAAAATTGTAAAGATGTTGACGGTGTTTTGGCGATCGGATGCGATTATGAAATAAATAAAGGAATGAGAGAGTTAAAACCGTATAAAAAAATTGTAACATACGGAATTCCTCTAATAAACAGCGGTTGCTACAATACTTATATAGATTTTGAAAAGTTCAAAAAAGTTTTAAAAGAACTGGAACCTGAACAAAAAAAACAGACAACTGAACATTAAGAGAAATATAACAAAAATATAACAAAAATATAACAGAAATTTAACAGAAATACAATGGAAATATAACGGAGAATATAATTTGTTTAATGAATTGTTACCAATGCTTGAAGAAATAGTAGCTATGGCCGACAATATTTCATATACGAATTTTATAAAAGATACTAATTTACAACAAAGGTGCCTTGAAAAAATAAAAAGTGTAAAGGATTTCATTGAAGAAAATGAAACATGCTTAAATGTAAAAGAAAAAGAAAAAGAAGAATATGAAAAAGTGGAAAAAGAAAAATTGGAATCTCAAAAATCAGATGAAACTGAAATTTCGAAAGAAGATATAAAGAATACATATAATTCGATAAAAGAAGAAATAAAAAATATATATAATTCAGTAAATCATGAAAAGTTCGGAATTAATCCGGAAACTCTTTGGGACGTTATAAAACTGGATATGCCGTTTCAAATCAAACGAATGAAAACTATAATGGAAACTGCATAAAAGAAAATGAATTATTGGAAAATTCATAAAGAGAGAACTGAATAAAAACGAAAGATTTTGAAAACTGCGTGATTATTTATGAAACTTCGGCCATGTAAAAAGATATATCAAAAAGAAACGCACAGATCGAAAACTCTTGACGATACTTATGAAAAGATTAAAGATTTGACATCGGTTGCAGGCATTACGCGTGTTGCGGATATCACAAAACTCGACAGAGTGGGAATTCCTGTTTTTTCATGTATAAGACCGGATGCTGCAAAAGGTGCCGTTTCGGTTTACAACGGAAAAGGAAAAACGAAGCTTGCGGCCAGGGTCTCAGCAATAATGGAAGGAATTGAAAGATATTCAGGAGAGCCGGAAGGAAAAGAATATTTCCATGCTAAATACTCAGAGTTGAACCCGGAACTTTGTGTATCTCCTGCAGATTTGATTTTGCCGAATATGGTTCGTTTCGACCCGGAAAGAGAAGTCGGATGGCACATCGGATACCGTTTTGACCCGAAAACTCATGAATGCGAAGAGTTTTTAATTCCGATTGAAGCCGTATTTCATCCGCTTCCCGAAAATTATGGCGGAATATTCAGAACGAATACAAACGGACTTGCGTCCGGAAATTCAATCGAAGAAGCGATATATCACGGACTTGCGGAAGTGATTGAAAGAGATGCGTGGTCGATTGCGGAAGCTTCAGGATATGCAGGCCCCGTAATTCAAAACATTGATGACGAAGACATACTTGAATTAATCGATATGTTTGAATCTGAAGATATAAAAATCGTATTAAGAGACATTACAAGCGATATCGGTTTGCCTACAATTGCCGCCGTCTCCGACGATTTGCGTCTAAAAGATCCAACTCTTTTGACAATAGGAATGGGAACTCATTCGTCTAAAAAAATCGCGGCAATAAGAGCGTTAACAGAAGTTGCACAAAGCAGAGCAACTCAAATTCACGGCGCAAGAGAAGATGCAACAACTGCCGATTTCAGAAAGAAAATCGGTTATGAAAGAACAAAAAGACTAAATTCGAAATGGTTTGACGAATCGGAAACGGTAGACTACAGCAGTATAAAAGAATGTGCAAAAGACGACTTTTTGGACGAAATTTTACAAGTGTCCGAAAAATTGAGCGCTGTAGGCTTAAACGATATATTGTTTGCAAATTTGACTTCTGATGATACAAATATTCCGGTCGTAAAAGTAGTTGTTCCCGGAGCCGAATGCTATTCTGTAGACAGAGACAGAAAAGGAAAACGATGCAAATTTTCTGAAAGAAATTTAAGAAAAAGAAAAAACGAGAATGCCTGAAAAAATATTGAGAAAATATGAAAATCGTAATATTTCTTGGACCCAGTTTGAATACGGAAATTGCAAAAACGATTTTGCCTAATGCCGACTATAAACCGCCTGCAGAAAGGGGCGATATTACAAAAGCCGTTGAATCCGGGTTTAATGTTATCGGATTGGTCGACGGTGTTTTTTTTGAAAATTGTTCGGTCGGTCACAAGGAAATATTAAACGCTATAAAAAGCGGAGTTGAAGTTATCGGTTCTTCCAGCATGGGCAGTTTAAGAGCATGCGAGACGGATATTTTTGGAATGGTCGGTATAGGATCCGTTTATGAAATGTATAAATCGGGCGAAATCGAATCGGACGACGAAGTTGCCGTTGTTTGTGACCCAATTTCAAATGAACCGATGTCGGTTCCTCTCGTAAATATTAGAAAAACATTTGAGCTTGCAAAAATTAAAAATATAATTAGACCGGATGTAGAAAAACAATTAATTTCAATTGCAAAAGAAATATATTATCCCGAAAGAACATATGATTACATTTTGGAAATTGCAGAAGATAAAAAAATAATTGATTCGGAAAGTATGAAAAAATTAGAGAAAATTGTTGAAAACGAACCGGTTGACGTAAAAAAAGACGATGCTGTCGAATTGTTAAAATATATAAAAAGTAAATATACTTAAAAATATATTTAAAAATAT
>JAAYST010000012.1 GCA_012518265.1 Candidatus Methanofrustulum fimipullorum
ACCGGAACTTCCAACATTCGTCCGGAAAATTTCTTTGGAATTCCCGAGAGCGCACGCATTACATATTCTGCGCACTCCTTTTCGTTCATATCCCATACAATTCTGCTCATAAATTTTCCGAAAAGTGTTGAGCAGTCCATCATTCCGTCATAGAAATTACTGCTTCCGGCAAATTTGTAAGCATTCCGGATTCTTTTTTTTGCTCCGTTCATAACAAACCTAAACCTCATATTATATTTGTTAGATATTTTATTTGTTAGGTTTATTATATTCGTTGAATTTATATTTTACCCGTTTTCGTTTTTTAAAAAAGCTCGAACGGGTTTATTATTCCCCGTTCTTAATTTCATTAATCTTATTATTTATATTGTTTTATAAGATCGAGGATTTCTGTCAGTTCTTCATCGCTGATTGTAAATCTTTCTTTAGCGTATATTGCGCGAAGCTCATCGTTTGATTCCGGAATTATATCTGCTATTCTAATTGCAATTTCCGGTTTCATTTTTTCAAACTTTTCGAGTTCTTCGACAAGTTTTCTTGAATCGCTTGCACTCAACTTTGAAAAAAGTTCCGTATGTCTGAGAGCTTTTCTGAACTCGTAAACTTGTTCATCGTCGCTGTCTTCCATTCTTTGTTCCTGAATTTCAAGAAGCAACTCTTTTACTTCGGAAATCGTTAACAATTTTTCTTCCAGAACATCTTTTACAATCAATTGAAATCACGTCTGCCGTTTATTCTTATTTATTTTTTGTATTCTTTAATCTTTAAATCTTAATTGTATTTTTGCGGTTTTAAATGTTGCGGCAATACAATAACTTGTTTTTGTTTTTTGCCGTCACGTATTCCCAATACATACGCGCGCCCTCTTTGTCCGAGAACTTTTCCTGTATGACCTTGGTATCTGTGATTTGGTTGTCCTCTCTGAAGTGACGCATCGATATCGATGTGGACCATTTGTCCTTCTTCAAATTCCTGTATTGCGCGGCTGGTCGGAGATGTTCCTCTCTCTCTAATTCTGTTTTGCAATTTATATCTGGTACCGCATCTTTCGCCTTTTGAACTTGCCATTATTTTCTTACTCCTGATCTTTCTTTTAACAACAATTTTAATTAAATTAATTTATAAAACATTTTTAAAAATAATTCATAAAATTATTTATAAAATAGTTTCTATTATTAAGAGTGACATATTACATACTCAATGTTTATAAACTTATCTATTTCCATTATTGCCACATTACAACATTTAATATAATTTAATCACATTTAAATTCTTTTATAATCATTTATATAAATTCATATACATTTATATACATTTTTTAATTTCAAAAACTTTATTAATAATAATGGCGTGCTTCATTAAACATATTTTATGTAGAATGCAGCAGATTTTGGTAATTTTTATGAAAGTTCTCATTTTAGTTTGTGGAGAGGGTTTAGGTCATACTGCTCGTTGTATTGCAATGGGTCGTGCTTTTGAGAGAGCGGGCGACGAGGTTCATTTTGGTGCTTACGGATATTCCAAAGATTTGATTGAAAGGAAAGGTTTTTCAGCAACTTATATTCCGCCGGAAATTACTCTTGTCGGAAATTCAGGAACTTTAGACCTTTTAAAATCTACTTTTTATACAATTAAAAACTTTGATCCGTTTCTGTTTTTCCGTTTTTTAAAATTAGTGAAAAAAGAAAAACCGGATATCGTAATCTCTGACAGCTACTTTACCGTTCTTTTTGTTGCAAAACTGAAATCATGTCCGTCTTACTTGGTACTGAATCAGTCGAATATGGAAGAATTTTTCTTGGATAAAGGTATTTTTGGAGTATTTGTAGGAAAAATTGCAAAGTTGGTTTATTTGTTTATATACAATCTTGTAGACGGCATAATTGTTCCAGACTTTCCTATGCCTTATACTATTTGTCAAAAAAACTTATACTTTTCTGAAAAAATATCTAAAAAAGTTTATTATTCCGGGCCGCTTGTCGGTGCAAATTACAACGATGTTACTCCTGCAAATGTTTCAAAACCCCATGTACTTTCAACACTTGGCGGATTCGGATATCGTAAAAACATATTCTTTAAAGTAATTGAATCCGCCAAAATGAATCCGGATATAAATTACACACTTCTTTCAGGCCCCGGAGTCGCCCCTTCAGAATTTAAAGATATCCCTAAAAATGTAACTGTTCTCGATTTTATAGACGACCAATTTCCTTATATCAAAAGTTCCGATGCATTAATAATTCCGGGAGGGCACAGCACTATTATGGAATCTCTTTCTTTCGGAGTTCCGATTCTGTCTTTTCCGGACACAGATCACAACGAGCAGCAAAAAAACGCATCCGTAGTCGAGGAATCCGATTTGGGATTTAATTTGGATTATTCAACAACTCCGGAATTTATATTAAAATGCTTAAATGAAATCATATATGACGGAAAATTTAAAGAAAACACGCAAAAAATGAAATCAATGGCTAAATCTTTAAACGGCCCGGACAATATCGTAAATTACCTAAAAAGTATGACGGAAAATAAATTAAAAAATAAATCAAATAACGATAAAGATCCAAAAAATAAGAATATATAAAAATAAAAGATAATCTACTGACTATTTTCATTTTCGTATAGAATATTTAAGAATATTTAGAACCTTTTTTTAAAAAAATTATTGGCATATGCCATAAACTTTATATTGTATGAGTTTGTAAATGAGTTTGTAAATTGGATTGATTAATATGGCAAGACCGATGAAACGAAGAAGAGTATGTTGCCTTCCCGGATGCAGCAAGTTCGGACCGCTTGACGTCTCTACAGATTCAACGGGCTCAATAGAGATGACTGTTGACGAATATGAGGCAATTAGATTGATTGATTTGGAGAATTTAACTCAGGAAGAGTGCGGGGAACATATGGATGTCGCTCGCAGCACTATTCAAAACATATACGGTGAAGCACGCAAGAAATTAGCGGATTCTCTTGTAAACGGAAAAACGCTTGTTATCGAGGGAGGAAAATACAGATTTTGTAACGGTGACCACGGACGCAACCGCGGTTGCGGGTGCCACAGAAAAGGGAAAGTAAAAGGAAAATGCTCTTCCGAATGAATGACAAAGATCGACGCTGTTGACGAATGAATGAATTAATGATTAAAATAAACTAATCAGAATGAATTAATTAATAATTAGAATAAACTATCAGATTGAATTA